>JAQULY010000135.1 GCA_028718445.1 Kiritimatiellia bacterium | reverse complement strand
ACGGCGCGTCAGCATGGGCCGGATGCAAGCAAGCGGGGGCGGCGCCAACCTCGCGGTTGCGCCGCCCCCGGTGACGCCGCAGCCGGCCCATGATCACGCGCCGGCTTTCCGGCCCGATCCGCGCCGCCTCCGTGCTACGCCTCCCAGCCCTCATGGCACGCCCAATTGATCGCTCCTGCTCACATGCACCCCACTCGCACCCCCATCTCACTGACCAAGTGAGTTATGACCGCCAGCCCAGTGTGGCGGCGGCGTCGCCCAGGCGCGCGGCGATGTCGCGCGCGATCAGCGCCGACTCGCCCAATTCCCAGGCGGCCAGGTCGCCGGCCGTGGCATGCAGATAGACTCCCAGGCGGGCCGCGTCCCAAGCGCTGAGGCCTTGTCCCCACAACGACCCGATCACGCCTGCCAGCACGTCGCCCGTGCCGCCCGTGGCCATGCCGGGGTTGCCCGTGAGGTTCAGTTCCGGACGCCCACCCGGCGCGCAGACCAGTGTGCCGGCGCCCTTGAGCACGATCACCGCCCCGGTGGCATCCGCCAACCGTCGCACCGCGGCCGGGCGATCGGCCTGCACTGCCGCCGCCGTGGTCCCCAACAACCGCGCGGCCTCGCCGGGATGAGGTGTAAGTATGCAGTTCTCAGGTGACCGCCGCGCGCGACACGTCGCGTCCGCGCCCCAATCCGCCAGAACATTGAGGGCATCGGCGTCCAGCAGCAGACGCGGCGTGCCGTCGGCCAACAGCGCGTCCACGATCTCCCGCGTGCCGGTCCGGACCGTCATGCCGGGCCCCGCTACCACCACGTCGAACGCCGACAGGTCGCCGCGCCAGGCGCGTAATTCCGCTAATTCAAGCGTGCCCGCGAGCGCGGGGAGCGGATGGGCCATAACCTCGGGCGCCAGTGACGCGACTGCCGCGTAAGTCTCCGCGGGCACGGCCGCGCTGACCAGTCCAGCGCCGGCGCGCAGCGCGCCCAGCGCCGCCAGCGCCGGTGCCCCGCCGTATCCGCGCGCGCCGCCGATTACCAGCACATGTCCAAAATTGCCCTTGTGGCTCATCCGCGGACGCGGCGGCCGCAACGCGGCCAGTTCCGCGGCCGCCAGGTAGTCGCAAGGGCCGATGTCCGCCGGCGTGTCGCCGGCGGCGCCGCCCGCCGCTGCCAGACCGATATCCACGGTTTCCAGGCGTCCAAGCAACGGCCACGCGGCCGGCTCGCAAAAACCTTGCTTGGGCGCGGCCAGCGTGACCGTCAGGTCGGCGCTGACGGCGGCACCCTGCGCCAGGCCGGTGTCGCCGTCCATGCCGGACGGCAAATCCACGGCCAGCACACGCGCGGCGGCGGCGGCGCGGCGGATCCAGGCGATCGCCGCAGCAGTCACGCCAGTTGGCGCGCCGTGACTGCCCGTGCCCAGCAGGGCGTCCACGACTACGGCGCCCGGCGGCAATTCGCGGGCAGGGTCCGTCTCCTGCCAATCCTCCTCGCGGTCCAGCACGCGGAATTTTGCGCCGGCGGCGCGCAGCGCCTCCCACGCCGAGCGGGCATCGCCACGCAACATGATGGGCGGAGCGGTAAGCCGCGTCTCGCAGGAGACGCCCCAGGTCAGCAGCAGCCGCGCGGCGACAAAGGCGTCGCCGCCGTTGTTGCCGCGTCCGGCCACCAGGACGCAGTGTGTTCCGCCCACCACGCGCAGCAGACGCAGGGCGGCACGCGCCACCCCCGCGCCGGCGCGGCTCATCAGCACTGCGCCGGAGACCTCTTTAGCGATGGTCTCAGCCTCGCGGCGGCGAATCTCGGCTATGGAGAGGAACTTCACTGCGGTCCTGCCAGGCAGGATAATGCCCGAACCTGGCGGTCACGGCAAGTATCAGGGCAGGTGCGGGGGTATGCTGGATCACTGCGCAGTGGCGTCCGATTCCTCGATTGTGATCTTCACTTTGTCGCCGCCGGTGGGCGGATCTTCGTCCGTATAGGTGATAACATTCATAGCGGATGGATTGAGCAGCAACGGCATGCCCATCAACTTGTCCGTGACGTCGGTACCCGTGCTGGTCTTGGTTTCATACAACACCGCCTTCAGCCCCGGACCGACAACCAGTTTCTGGCCTCTGCGCAAACAGCCGTTCCATATGATTTTGGGTTTCTGGCTACCGAAGATGCTGAGAGAAGGCAGCGTCGCGCAATCCCGCAAGCACTCCAATGTAGCTTGAACGCTGACCTTTGCCTCCTTGAGATGGTAAGCTGGGTAATTCCATGATTGCCCGGAGGCATTCGCCGTCAATACCCGTTCCGGCGTGATGGCGACTTCAGTTTCCCGGCTCTCAAAGACGGCCGGCAGAGCGTTGTCCGTTGCGACCGTCACTCTGAGCGGAGCGGCGCCGGAATACGTGCCCTTGCCAATATTCTTCGCGTACCACAAAACCTCCACGTGCTTTCCGGGAGCAAGCCGGGCGATCGTCAGCTCCCGAGGTCCGGAGTTGCTCTCGGGCACATCGAACTCCGGCGGGGTCTCCAGCTTGACCTTGAGGTTGCGCAGCTCGGCCTCGGCCGGGTCGGCGAACCATGTGAGATCGCGAGGGTTCTCGATGAGCAGGCGGATGGAGGCGAACTGGCCGGGCGCCGTCTTCCCCAGTTCATGGACGATCTGTACCCGGGGGCGCAGTTCGCGCGCGATCACGTCCATGCCCACCTTCTTTGCCGCGCAGTATCGTCGGGTGTGTGAGGGGATGCTCGTCCGGTGAAAATTGTCGTTGTCGGGAATCGAGGGGTCGTCGTTCCAAAGCCCCTCTTTGTCCCCGCCGGTGATGTACAAGAAATACCCAAGATTATGGGGGTTCTTGGTTTCCGCCAGGCGGACGGTTTCCTCCCAGCTCGCAAGCCGCATGCCGCTGCATTGCGAAAGCTGACTGAAGTACGAGCAGTCCAGTTTGTCGGCTAACTCGGTGTAACGCTTGTTCCAGAATGAATTGTTGTTGTAGGCGAAAAAGCCGTCACAGACCCCCGGCTTGACCAGGTCTTTCCAGTAGAGCTGGAAGAGCCGCCATTGACAGAGGTCTTCGCCTTCCTGAACCCAGTCCAGGAATTTGTAGTGGGTGGCGATATAGATGAAAACCCGCTTGTTTCCCGTCACCTCCTTAATGTGCCGGTTGATCTCCTCCATGGCCTGGGCGAACTTTACGCTCCACCAGCGCCGCGCGCCGGCGTCCCAGGCGGTGAGTTTCCCGCCCGTGTCGGCCTCAAACTTTGCCTTGTACTTGAGCATATCGCCCGGAATCTTGTTCGGGTCGGTCTCGTCCAGTCCATAGTCGCTGAAATGGAATGGCAGTTCCTCGATAAAGGTGAAACCGTACACCGCCGCCGGCTTGTCGATGTGGTCGAGAACCGATTTCACCTGCGAATCGATCATGCCGAACATCTTCTCTTTGATACCCTCCTCGTACAGGTAATCCATGAACGTGGCCGAACTGCGCCGCTTGTTCTGGTCATACTTGTAGATGATCGGCCAGAGCCGAACCAGGATCTTCAGGTTCGGATTCATCTTCAGATACTCGTTCAGCATCTCCGGGTTGGCGCCTTCATTGCCAAAACACAGATACACCCAGTCCATGCGCGCGCGATCCAGCATTGTCAGGCCGCAATAGGTCTCGTACTTGCCGCCGGACGCGCCGTAGGAACCGACTCCCAAGTCCCAGTAATGCGAGGTTGGCTTCCCGGCGGCAAGAAGACCGGTGGACAGCAGACAGAGCGCAATGGTCGCGATGTGATTTTTCATTTCTTGTCCTTCTTATTGTGCGACAACGTAAACGTTTGGCGCCGGTATCATCTGATCAGAATCATCGTGCCAGACAACTTGTAAACGATCTTCGCTACAAACACATCCCCCCAACCGTCAAACAAGGTCCTCGCGGCATCGGGGGTGCAGGGGAAATCATAGGACTTGGTCTGACCAGTCAGGTAGACAGCCCCATCGCGGTCCGCCGCGATGGCCTCGCCTCGGTCTTCACCCGTCCCTCCGAGATACGACGAGTACCGCAGAAACGCGCCGTCCGGGGAAAACGATGCGACAAAGGCATCGGGAGTGGTGTTGCTCAGGTTAACTCCCTCCTGAAACCCCAACTTGGTGGGAAGATCGGTCGAGTAAGTCGTTGCGGTCAGATAGACGTTCCCGTCGCCATCTACTGCGATCCCCCCATCGAACGAGCCATCCCCATTGTAAGTCTCATGATTGCTGCCGCCGAAGTAGGACGAACAGAGGAGGGAGTCTGCCCCCGTGAGCGAGGTATCGATCTTGGCGAAAACAGCGTCGTAGCCTCCGGACAAGGCGGACTTGTAGGCATTCTTGACGGGGAAACCGGTGGTGGATCGCCCCATGATCCAAACGATACCGGCATTGTCCAGTGCCAATCGCCCTACGTCGCCTGCGCCTTCGTCTCCCGTTCCGCCAAGAAACGTGGAGTAGAGAATGTTCGTTCCCGTGGAATCGAACTTCGTCAGAAACATGTCGGTACTTGCCCCGCTGCTCTTGTTCTTCTGGCAGGCGCCGGCCGTGACGGGGAAATTGGCGGAGGCTGTCGTACCTACGATATAGATGTTCCCCGAGTCGTCTACGGCGATCCCGGAAGCCTGGTCATATTCAGAGCCGCCGAGGAAGGAGGCGAAGACACACCCGCCGGTGGAATCGAACTTCGCGAACGCGGCGTCGTAGTTGGCGCCGGCATCCCCCTTCGTCGTCTGGTACGCGTTGGACGTAACCGGGAAGTTGGCCGAGCAGGTTCGTCCCACCACGTACGCATTGTCGTCCTTGTCCACCGCGATGGCCCGCAAATATTCAGCTGCGTTGTGAGCTCCAGAACCTCCAAGGTATGTCGAGTACAGCACGCTGCCGTTCCCCGCCGGCAGACGGGGGTCGATCTTCATCACGAACCCGTTATACAAGGTTGTCGTGTTGGTGCTGATTGCACGCGATGGCTGGTAGGCGTTGGGCGTGACATATAAATTCGTCCCGCTTGTGAAACCAGTCACCCACATGTTGGTGTCGCGGTCGAGGGCGACGGCCTGCCCGATAGTCGAGCCGGCATTCGCGATACCTGAGTAAAACTTGCTGTGGTAGACGGTGTTCGACAACAGATCGGACCTGTAGAGAGTCACACCCAGGTCCGGTGGATTGGGATTGTCGAACGCGCCCGTGAACCCGACGTTTCCGTTCGCGTCAACGGTGATTGCGTGCCCCCAATCCACCCGGTAATACCCTTCCAAGGCATACGACGAGTACTTCAGGATCAGTTCTCCCGCGCGGACGGAGTCCCCGGGCGCCCATAGAGCGGCCCACAGAACGCCCACGATTGCCCAGCGATGCGTCGCAATTCGACTATGAATGTAGTTCATATCACCCCTCTTGTTTGTGTTGAGCCTCCCGATGTGAGAGATAGGCTTGTGCGTGCCCAATCATGCTTTCAACCGCTTCCTTCGCCGGCACGCTTCCATCCGCGCAACGATACAGGTCGTCGACCATGATGTTTTGATACACGTAATCGCCGTCCGCGTCCGACGGATAAATCGCCGCCATGCGTTCCTCCAGCGTCTTCCATTCCGGGCTGAAGACGCCTTGGAACGAAGCGGCGGAAGTCGTTTCGATCCGGCGCGCGTCCAACGGCACCTGGGCGCAGTCCGCCAGCCGCTGTTGGCCGGCGGGTGACAGGACGTGTTCGATGAAACGCACGCACTCGACCGGGTATGGCGTTCGCGCGTCCACGCAAAGACATTGCATGAAAACCGGCGTGCGGTCATCGACCGCCAACAACGGGACGACCTGCCACGGGAAGTCGGGAGCGCCCGCTTCCATCGTCCCAATGTCATAGCTGAAGCCGAAGAAGAATGCCGCATGGCCTTCCAAGAACCCGTCTATGAGCGGAAGTCGCTGGAGTCTGCTTCCCGCGGCGGAGTTCACGCGGGTCCAAACCCGCAGCACCGTTTCCGTGTCGCGCACCAGCGCCCCCAAGTCGGCGGCGGCCGCACGCGCATCGGCGCTCCGCGTCAGGGCGACGATGTCCAGCGCGCGCCGTCCGAGCCACACCGACGGCATATGGCTGTTGAGGCGCGCCGATGAAGCCGCCGGACGGTCCGAGATCCGCTCCAGGCAGGCGTCAATATAGGCGCATTGGTCCGAAAAGCCGGTGAATTCCGATCGCCTCAACCGATTCTCTTTCGCCCATTTGAGGTTGATGAACAAGCAGGGCACGGTCAACTGAAAGGGCACGAACCGGCTGGCGCGTGCCGGAAGGACATGGCGGAGGCACGGTCGCGTCGCGTTCGCGCCCATCAGATGCTCCAAATCGAGCAAGGACGACTCGGGCACGGATGACGCCCCTGATCGCGGCAGGTATTCGGCCATCAGATCGCACATCGGCGCTAGAGCGGACCGAGGCACGGCTGAGTCGCCCAGGCGCAAGTGAATGAGCCGATGTTCACGGTGGAACGCTTCCAGCGTCTCGCGCCAGAAGCGCCGTTGATGCGGCAGCACTTCATGCGTTGAGATCGTCAGCGTTCGCGAGTTCGCCTCCACCCCTGCCGCCGCTTCGTGCGCTTTCACCGTCCCGGGAAGTTGACTGACGAAGATCCCGGACTTTTCCCGCGTATGCAGGACGCCTTCCTCCACCAGGGCTTCGACCGCGCGCCAGACCGTCTGTGGAGTCGCGCCCAACAGCGCGCTGAGTTCACGCAACGTCGGTAGTCTCGTTTCCGGCGCCAGCCCGTGCACACAGCACTCGATGCGTTGCCGGATTTGCGTATGCTTGCACGCCGTGCGATGCGGTACGCGCAAGGGCGGAAGCCGGTTCAGTTCATTCACAAACGACGTGGGCATGGGCAATCCATTTGATTAATACAACTGTTATAATGCACAGAAAGCATCTCGAAGGTCAATGGCAATTTGTTTAATTATGTCCACATTATTTGGTTGCATTTATTAATGCAACTGATCTATACTTAAGAAATTAGGGCGTGAACCAGATGTGTCTGGTTCAACCAAGCGGGTTCGCAAAGGCAAACAAAAGGAGCACAGCACATGTACATCGCAACGAGGCAGGGAGGATGGGCCGTGGTGGCGCTCACGCTGGTGCTGGCGACGGGGCATGCATGGGCGGCGCCCAAGACTTGGGTCGGGGGTGCGACCGGTACCTGGGCCACCGACAGCAACTGGAGCGGTGCCGCGGCGCCGGCGGGCGGCGACGACGTGGTGCTGACCAACGCGGGGGTGACCGTAACGCTGGACACGTCCACGCCATACTTGGGCTCCTTCGCCATCAGCAACACCGCCACGCTGGTGTTCACCAACTGGTCCACGCTCCTGTCGGCCACCAACGTGCTTGTTGGAGCCAGCGGCAAAATTACGGCCGCGGGGCCGTTCTTCGACACCACGATGAGCAATCGTGTGAACATTGCGTGTCAAGGACTCACGGTGGCCATGAACGGTTCAATCGACGTCGGCGCCAAGGGCTATGCCGGAGGTCGTTTCCCCAACGATGATCAGCGATTTGCCCACGGCCCTGGGAAAGGCAGTGGCGAATACATGGGTGCGGGCGGCAGCCACGGGGGCGTTGGCGGTGGGAGCCATTCAACTGCTTACACGTTGTTGGGCAAGATGCCGAGCTATAACAGACCGTACGGAGAACCGGACATGCCCCTTGCGCCCGGCAGCGGAGGAGGACGCGGCGTAAATCCCGGGTACCTTGGTGGCATGGGGGGAGGGGCGGTCTGGATTGACGCATCCAACGGGACCGTGACCATCAACGGAACCATTTCAGCCAATGGCGGCACCGGCGCGGGAACTGGCGGCGGTGGGTCGGGGGGAGCAGTCCACATCGCCTGTCGAACGATCGCCGGCACGAGCGGGATCGTTCAAGCCAACGGCGGCAGCTTTGCGGGCAACCACCTGGGCTATGGTGGAAGCGGGGCTGGCGGCCGCATAGCCGTGAAATACGACACGGCTCACCAGTCCTTGGTTCCCGACATCCGGTTCTCAGTGGAGCCGGGACCGTTGAGCTACTACCGTGGCCAGCCCGAGCCCGGAACGTTGTGGTTTCCGAACACCCTGTTCGTCGCCGAGACAATCACCAAGCTGAGCGGACGGCTGGTGATTCCGGGGTTCAATGCCTGGGCGCCGTCGAGCCTGACGGTCTCAAATTGCTGGGTCCGCTTCGGGACAAACACTTTCGAGTTGAGCGTTGCGAGCGACCTCAAAGTCCAGGGCACAGACGGCAACTATGGCGGCCGTCTCGACGTAGGCGGTTGGGGATATGGCGCGGGTGTCGCAGTCCCCTATCACCGCGGCACCTGCGCGACGACGGCGGTGCTGACCGTGGGCGGCAGCCTGGTTCTCGATGGCGGCGACCTGGCGGTATACAGCGGTCCACTTTTCTCCGGCGGATCAGACTATGGGTCCCTTGTGCAGGTGGATGGCGACATGATTCTCACCAACGGATCATGGGTATATCCCTGGTCCGTCCTCGGTACCGACTCTGGTATCCATCGCGGCTCGCCGTTATTCACGATGCGCAATCTGCAGGTTGCCGGCAACGCGGGGTTCGATGCCGACGGCAAGGGGTTTGCCGGAAATAAGGACACCAGCGGGTTTGGACCTGGATTCGGGAACTGGGCCCATCAAGGCGGGACGTACGGCGGGCGTGGCGCTAATACAAATTTTAACACTACCGTCCCATACGACACCCTGGAAGAGCCCCGTGGGCCGGGCAGCTCCGGGTACGCACCGAATGGCTATGTCGTGAGCGGAAACGGCGGAGGCACGGTGCGGATCGAGGCGACGGGAAACGTGACGCTTGACGGCACGCTTTCCGCCCGCGGGTCCATACCGCAAGCCTATGCCGCGGGTGGACCTTCGGGCGGCGGCTCAGGCGGCGCCATCTACGTTTCGTGCAGGCGGTTCACGGCCGGCGCGTCCGCGATAGTGCGCGCCGATGGGGGCAACGGATTCTTATACTCCAATCCTGATCGCAGCGGCGGCGGGGGTGGCGGAGGACGGATTGCCGTGTGGTCGAAGTCTCTGGCGCGTCATCCATCAAACACTGTGTCCGTTGCCGGAGGCGTGGGCACTGGAGTAGATCCCAACACGCAGACCGCCGAGCCTGGCACGATCTATTGGGGACAATATCCCTTCGACGGCACATTGATCATGCTGCGTTGAGCGCGCGAGACACCGACAGGAAGCAGGCTCAGCGTCTTCATCCAGTCGTTCTGAACCACACGGGGGGGAAACGTTCCCATTCTGTGGTTCGCCCGGGGACACGGGCTCCACGGAGCACGGCGGCGTCCTCCAGATGAACGATGTTGTCCAGAACCCTCGATCCGAGCGCTGCGAACAGCATCTCTCGGCCTTCGCTGGTTCCAGGCGGCATTTCTATCGGCGTCATACTGACAGGTACTCCGCCAGCCCTCCACCGCGAACAGACAGCGACCGCCCACGCCTGGCGATTTCTCCCTCCGTGTCGAACACCAGCGGCATGTTGCCGTTCTCCAGGCGCGTCCGCGCCACGGTCGGACCGCCCCAAGCCCGCCTGATGTCTGTCGGGCGCACGCGCATGCTCAACCGCGCGCGGAAGTCCGGCCCAGTCCATTCGCTCTCCCATTCGCAGGGTTTGCGGTCCGTGTCGAAGCGCAGCGCCCGCACGTCGCTGGCTGTCAGCCAGTTGGCGCCGCCGTCTGCATCCAGGTACAGACCAAAGCAGTAGTCGCTGACGATTTGCCCCGCGCCGTCCTGGGAGTAGTAACCTGCCAGGCGCGAGCCGTCCTCGAACTGCATCGGAGTGTAGAGATACCATCCGAAGGGCGGGACGGCGTGCGGCTCGATCACGATACGCGGATGATCATGGAAGGCCGTGCCCGTGACAGAGGTGCGGACGCCGTTCACACGGACCTCTCCTTCCAGGCGCG
Source organism: Kiritimatiellia bacterium (assembly GCA_028718445.1). Taxonomy (GTDB): domain Bacteria; phylum Verrucomicrobiota; class Kiritimatiellia; order RFP12; family JAAYLN01; genus JAQULY01. The sequence continues at coordinate 1,850 of JAQULY010000135.1, read as the reverse complement.
CGGTGGCCAGCCACATGGCGAAGCGGTTGTGCGGCATGATGCAATCGGGCAGGATGGTGACGTTCCCGACGCGGAAGCGCAAGCGCGCTGAGGCAGAACCGTCCGGCGAAGCGAACTCCCATGTCATCTCCGGCCAGCCGCGTATGTGGAAGACATCCGCTCCGCCTCCAGCCAGGCGGCAGTCGAGACGGTCAGTCTGGAGCTGCACCTGCCCGGCACGGTAGTTGCCGGTTCCGATCCACTGCACGGCGCCGGCGCGCGTCATCAGTTCCAGGTGCACCCACAGATTGTTGCGGTCAAGCGGAGCGGTGGAACCGTAGTCGGACCAATCGAACACGCCCCGACCGAAACCGAGCCGCGCCGCCATGACCTCCGCCTGGTCGAACCGGCAGAAGGCCCAGTTGCCTTCGTAGTCGTAGCAGGCGTCATCAATGAGGTAGTTCGCGGGTGGGAAGTCCGCCGCCGCGACCGTCGCACCGATAGTCCCGGTGAATAGAGGGCTGCTTGTGGCTGGTAGCATCGCTGTTCCTCTCGAAGACGATGTCGTGTTGGGCCAGGTAGTTACGCATATTCATGCGTCAGTCAGCTCTTTCCCGGCCGGAGTCACGCAGGCTTGCCGGATTGGGCATCGATCGGGAGACAAAAAATAAGGGATGACTGCGCCCGCGAGGTTCGAAAATGGCAACACTTCATCCGCCAGCCGGTAGCCCAGGTTCCGGATCATGAACCGCCTACGCGCCTGCACGCGCGCCCACATTCGCGGGTAGTGCGCGGCCAGCGTCTCCCGCAGTCCGGCGTCGGCCACCGCCAGGCCGTCTTCCGCGAAAGCGCCATAGTGCGCCGTGGGTAGTGTTGGGAAGAAGTCGGACTGCCAGTACATGCCGCTCCGGATCTTGGCCGTGGAGCCGGCCGCGACCAAGCTGTGCGTCCATTCATCCATGGCAATCTGGTGACCGGCGTTCAGTCCGAGGGCGAATCCATGGGCAAAGAGCCGGCCTGTTGCCGCGCGATGCAGGTCATGGCCGGTGGCGCCAATACGGAAGGCCTCGTACCAGTCCAGAAGCGTGGCAAAATAGGGAAACGCGACGCGGGTGACGTAGTCGCGGATGTCGCGCGGCAGATCTCCGGAACCGCGGGCCACCCAGCCGAAGCGGCAGACGTTTGCCCCTTGGTAGGAGAGTGTCATGAAGAGCGGCTCGCCCCGCCCGAGTTTGCGGGAGGTGGTGCTGGCCATGCCGTAGCGACGCAGGTTGTCTCCCCCGCTCACAACGGGATGGCAGCACAGGGGCGTGCCGTTGAAGGGCATGTTAGCGAACGCCTGGAACTCCGTGATCCCCGACTTCAGGCGGCGGATGCCCTGCAGCAGACTCTCCGAATTGTGCGTGGCCACCCACTCGAAATAGGCCAGCTGTTCGGGTTCGTGGAGGTTTCGCAGGCCGGTCTCCGGGTCCATGAACAGGGCGGTCTCATTCGTGATCTTGGCGCCACTCGGCGCGGCCTGGCGCAGCGCCGCCGCCAGGTATTCCGGAAAGTCCAGCAGCCGGTCGCCTCCCTTCACTTCTCCCTCGGCGAAGTACTTCCACCCCGCGCCGCCGATGCGGCGGCAGGTCCCGAGTCCCGCTGCCGTTAGGAGGAGGTGGAGCGGCCGCACGCTGTCCCGCGGCTGCCCCAACAGGCTCAGGGTCTGGCAGAGACGGCGTTCGACTTTCAGCCGGGCTATGTTTGAGTAGCCCATGCCCTCGTTGCCCACGAACAACACCGGTGTCCCAGTGGGGTGCACCACCAGCAGGGCTTCCTCGAAGCGCGGATCGTAGTTGGTGAGATAGGCCAGATTGCCGAAATGCTCCCGG
>JAQULY010000134.1 GCA_028718445.1 Kiritimatiellia bacterium | reverse complement strand
AGAGCACGACAAAGCCCGCCTTCGCCAGCTTCAAGCCATAGTCGTAGTTCGACTGTTCGATGCTGCGCGACAGGAACTTCGTGCCGAAGGTCACGCCCGCCACCGGGTAGGCGCCGGCTCCGTGGCCGTGAATAGCCAGCATGCAGGGGAGTTTGCCCTTGGGTTTCGCCGGCCGGATCAGATAGCAGGGAACGTCGGAGTCGCGGTAGGTACGAATCGCGATCTTCTCGCGCACGAGACCATCCCCGATGTCCTCCCGGCTCAACGTCAGCGGCGGGCGGTTGTCGCGTTCCGGTTCCGGCCCCATGAGGTCAAGGAGCTTGCGGCGCAACGTCGTGTTCCAGCGCCGCCACGCCTGGCGGTCGCGGGCGCGGAAGGCGAGCTGCGATTCGCACTCCTCGGCCAGCCCGGCCAGGTAGTCCACGCCCGAGTAGCGCAGGCGTCCCGTGAAGTCGGTGGGATGGGCGCCGGCATCGTCGAAGCGCAGCGTTTCGGCCGGATAGCCCTTCGGCAGGTCGAAGCGCTGGACCACCTTGACCTTGGCCTCGATGCGCAGCATGAACTCGTAGCCGCCCCAGATCCGCTGGACCTTCATCAGAACGACGTTGATTCCTTTGCGTAGCGTCACCGCGTGCGCGCTGTTGTCCGGTGCCAGACCGCGGCACTCGTCGAGATAGCCGATCTCGCGATCGTTGACGAACAGCCTGTAGCCCTTGTCAGAGCCGAGGCGAATGGTGGCCGGCTGCGCACGTGGGCTCTCCAGCAGCGCCAGGGCGTAGACGATCGAGCCGCAGTTGGGCGCCAAGGGAACCAAATTGACCTTGAAACCCGCGCCGATCACATATGGAATTGCGTCGCGCGCGAAGGCCTGCGTGTCCAGGGCCGTCTCTCCGCCCAGGTCTTTCAGGAGGTCGGTCGCCAGTGCATCGCCGGGCGAGAGCCGGCCATCCGCGTTGAGCGGACCCAACAGGCGAAAACGGTCCACGATTCCTGTCAAACCGCAGCGATTCTGAAGCGCATACTTGTTCATAGTCTCTATGCGTTACGTATCCCTGTCATTTCCGTTCACCCGGCGCCGGTCCCGTTGACTGGCGCACGATCAATTCCGCCTTGAGGATCCGGGAAGCCGTTCGCGCCCGTTTCCCCTTCTCGATCCGGTCCAAAAGAAACTGGAGAGTCAACCGGTGCATCTCGGGGAAAGGCTGCCGCACCGTGGTGAGTTCCGGCCAGGTTAACTGGGACAACGGCAGGTCATCGAACCCCATGATCGAGACGTCCCGCGGCACGCGCAACCCCATCGAGAGGATGGTGTGCAACCCAACCAGGGCCATCTCGTCGTTGGTGTACATGAGCGCGGTCGGCCGCGGAGTCGCCCGCAGCACTTTCCTTGTGAAGGCCTGCACGTGTTCGCGGAAATCGCAGATTTCTCCCGGCAGCCAGTCCTGCTGCAACGGCGCGCCGGCATCCTGCATGGCGCGCAGGAAGCCGCTGACACGGTGAAGCGGGTACTTGCGGCTGATGTCCTCGCCCACCGCATAGACGATGCGCCGGTGCCCCAGGTCAAGCAGGTGCTGCGTGGCCGCCCGCATCGCCGAAGGGGAGTCAATCCACACCTCAGGGCGTTCGTAGGGCGACCCCATCAACACGATGGGAATGTCGCTCGCGCGCCGTAGCGCGTGGTAGTGCGCGGGGGAGCGGAGGGGGTCCGCGCTGATCATCAGCCCCTCGACCTGCTGCGACACAAGGTCGTTGATGTAATCTTCCTCCGCCTGGATATCGCCTGCGTCGCGCAGCGCCAGGTGCATGCGCCAGCCGGCCTGCTTCAGAGTCCCGGCGAGGTTCGCCAACTGTTCCCCGCCGTAGATTTTCGACGAGACAAAGCCCAGAACGCCGATAATGCCGGTCCGTCCGCGCACCATGGCGCGGGCCACCTCGTTGCGATGGTAGCCCATCCGGCGGGCGGTCTCGCGGACGCGCACGCAGGTGGCCGGACTGTAGCGGGTGTCCCGGCAGTTCAGCACATGTGAAACGGTGGGCAACGACACCCCCGCCTCGCGCGCGACATCTCTGAGAGTGACCACGCGAACACCATAGTTCATAACGTTATGAAACGTCAATCGCGATTTTCTCGCGCGGCCGGCGGGGGGCGGTCCGATACGTCCCGCCCTACCTGTGCGGCGGGCCGGTACGGTAGCGCCGGACCTCCGGGACGGCGCAACAAGTGGACGCTCAAAACCCGTCTTCGCGATGGTCGGCGGTTTCGGTGTTTGACGATTTGGAAGTGTCTCATCGTTCTCCGTAATCGTCGACCGTAATCGTCGGCCGGATTGCCATACTGCCGACTGCTCCTCGCCCCTTCAGCGGAGTTGAGCGTTCGACGTGTTTGTAGCTGGGCTTCTCTTCGTCATTCTGCGGTTCGATATTCTGCGGTTCTGCGGTTCGCCTGTTAGCGCCGGACCTCCGGGACGGCGCACCCCACGGACGATCCAAAACAGGTCTTCGCAATGGTCTGGCGGTTTCGGTGACAAGACCACGGCGACGAGAGCGGTGGCCGAGTGGCCGCCGACCAAATCGTCAGCCGTTCTCGTCGCCGTTGCCGTGCACCGATTAGGCCATGAAGCGTCAAACCCTAATGCTTTGCCCCCGCGGTTAGGGACTTCCAACTGCTCTCGCGTTCTGCTAGCCTGCTCCTCATCCTTCCTTAATGTGGAGTGTTGACGATGTTCAACCGCAAGAGAGTGATGATCGTCATACCCGTCGTCGCCATCGCCGCGGTGCTGGCGTTCCGGCTGGCCCGCGAACGCAGCATGCGCGACGCCGGAACCATGCGCGTCTCGGGTAATATCGAAATCACGTCGGCGCAAGTAAGCTTCAAGCTCCCGGGCCGCGTCGTGCGGCGTCTCGTTTCCGAGGGCGAGAGTGTGACCAACGGCCAGGTCGTGGCGCTGCTCGAACGGACCGAGTTGGAGCAGGAAGCCGCCATGCGCCGGGCCGAAACTCAGGCGGCGCGGGCCGTCCTGGCCGAACTGGAGGCCGGCACCAGACCTGAGGAGATCGAACAGGCCGCCGCCGCCTTGGAACTCTCCAGGGCCGATGCAAGACGGCTGGACAGCGAGCTCGCCCGCCAGCGGGAACTGTTCGCGCAGAAGGTCATCTCTCCGCGCGACTTCGAGGCCGCGGAGACGGCGGCCGCCATGGCGTCCGCCAAGGTCCGCGAAGGCGAGGCGCGACTGACGCTCCTCAAGAAGGGACCGCGCGAGGAGACTATCGGCGCCGCCCGCGCCCACCTGGACCAGGCCCGGCAGGCCGTGGCGCTGGCGGAGACTCGTCTCGGATATACCACCCTCACCTCCCCGCTCGACGGGGTCGTGCTGACCGAGGGCATCGAAGAAGGCGAGTACGTCGTCCCGGGAACGCCGGTCGTGACGATCGGCAACCTTCGAGACGCCTGGCTGCGGGCCTATGTTAACGAGACCGACCTGGGCCGCGTCAAGATCGGACAGGCGGTCAAGATCTCTACCGACACGTACCCGGGCAAGACCTATGAGGGCCGCCTGTCGTTCATCGCGGCGCAGGCGGAGTTCACGCCCAAGAACGTGCAGACCGCCAGGGAACGGGTCAAACTGGTCTACCGGATCAAGGTGGATGTCGCCAATCCGGCCCAGGAACTGAAACCGGGCATGCCGGCGGATGCCGTCATCGTGGACCACTAGCGCGCCATGGACGCCATCCGGACAGAGAGCTTGAGCCGAACCTTCGGCAGCGTTACCGCCGTTGACCGGCTCACGCTCTCCGTGGCCGAAGGCGAACTGTTTGGTCTCGTCGGCCCGGACGGCGCCGGCAAGACGACCACCATGCGCATGCTTACGGCGGTCATGGATCCGACTGCCGGCGAGGCCTGGGTCGCCGGGCATCACAGCGTGCGCGCGGCGGCGGCGATCAAGGAGTGCAGCGGCTACATGAGCCAGCGCTTCGGCCTGTATGCCGATCTGACGGTCACGGAGAACCTGAACTTCTACGCGGACATCTACGGCGTCCCCCGCCGTAACAGGCGCGATAAGATCGAGCACCTGCTCGCCTTCAGCAACCTCACGCCCTTCCAAAGGCGGCTGGCCGGCAACCTCTCCGGCGGTATGAAACAGAAGCTGGGCCTCGCCTGCGCCCTGATCCACACCCCCAGAGTCCTCTTCCTGGACGAACCCACGAATGGCGTGGACCCGGTTTCGCGACGCGATTTCTGGCGTATCCTCCACCAGTTGCTCGGCGAACGCGTCACCATTTTCATCTCGACCGCCTACCTTGACGAGGCCGAACGCTGCACCCGGCTGGCACTGCTCCATCGCGGCCGGCTGCTGGCGCTGGGGACGCCGGACACGGTCAAGCAGTTGATGCGCGGCACGATTCTGGAATTGCGCGCCGCTGATCCGCGCCGCGCCGCGGGACTGCTGCGGAGCGGATTGACGCACGGCGACGTTGGGCTGTTCGGCGACCGGATCCACATCGCGACACCCGACCCGGAAGCCGGCCAGGCGGAGGCGGAGGCCATTCTCCGGGCGGCTGGTCTGCTGCTCCACGCCGTAACACGCGTGCCGCCCACTTTGGAGGATGTCTTCGTTTCCTTGCTCGCCCGGGAGCCGGAGGCTTCCCGCGATGCGTGACCCCAACATAGCCGTGGCCGTGGAGAACCTGGAGAAGCGGTTCGGCGCCTTCACGGCGGTGAACCGCGTCTCCTTCGAGGTCAGACGGGGAGAGATCTTTGGGTTCCTGGGCCCCAATGGCGCGGGCAAGTCCACCACTATCCGCATGCTGTGCGGCATCCTGGCGCCTTCGGGCGGTGCCGGCACGGTCGCCGGCTTCGACATCCGCACCGAGCAGGAGCGGATCAAGGGCTCGATCGGCTACATGAGCCAGCGGTTCTCCCTCTATGAGGACCTGACCGTGGAGGAGAATATCAACTTCTACAGCGGTATCTACCGCATCCCCCCGTCGCAGCGATCCGCGCGCAAGGAGTGGGTACTTCGGATGGCCGGTCTGCTGGGCCACAGGCATTCGCGCACCGGCATTCTCGCCGGCGGATGGAAGCAACGGCTCTCGCTGGGTTGCGCCGTCCTGCACGAACCTCCCGTGGTCTTCCTCGACGAACCCACTTCCGGCGTGGACCCCATCAGCCGCCGCCAGTTCTGGGACCTGATCTACGAACTGGCCGGCAAAGGCGTGACCGTCTTCGTGACCACCCATTACATGGATGAGGCCGAATACTGCGACCGCATCGCGCTCGTCTACCGGGGCGAACTGATCGCGCTGGGCGCCCCGTCGGCCCTCAAGGCGGAGTGGAGCGCCGCCTCGATGGAAGATCTGTTCGTTTCGCTGATCGAGGCCCGCGACCGGGTGGAACAGCCTCAGCGGGAGGTGCGGCGATGAAGCTCTTCCGCGTCCGGGCCATCGCCCGCAAGGAGTTCATCCACATCGCGCGCGATCCCCGCAGCCTGGGCATGGCGATCGCCATCCCCATGTTGCTGCTGCTCCTCTTCGGCTTCGCCCTGACACTCGACGTGGACAACGTGCCGCTGGCGGTCTGGGATCAGAACGGCACCCCCGAAAGCCGCGCGTTCATCAGTCAGTTCGCCGGTTCGCGCTATTTCAGTATCCGTGCCGCCGTCCGCGACTACCGCGAAGTCGAACGCGCCATAGACACCCGCGAGGCGCTCGCGGCGCTGATTCTCCCCGCCGATTTCGCCGACCAGGTCGCCGCCGGACGGGACGTCCCGGTCCAGATGATCGTGGACGGCAGCGATGCCAACACCGCCACGATCACCATGGGATACGCGCGCGCTGTCGCGCTCACTTACTCCCAGCAGATCGGGCTGCGCGAGCTCCAGCGGTCGGGCGGTGTCGCGCCGGCCGCGCCGATCGAGATCCGTCCACGCGTCTGGTTCAACAGCGACATGCAATCCAGGAACTACATCGTTCCAGGTCTCATTGCCGTGATCATGATGATCATCGCGGCCCTGCTGACATCGCTGACCGTCGCCCGCGAGTGGGAACGCGGGACCATGGAACAGGTGATCTCCACCCCCGTGCGCGGCTCCGAACTCATCCTTGGGAAGCTCCTGCCGTACTTCGCCCTCGGCATGCTGGACGTGCTCATCGCCGTGTTGATGGGCGAGTTGCTTTTCCACGTCCCGCTACGCGGGAACGCGGCGTTGCTCTTCGGCATGGCCGCGGTTTTCCTGGCCGGCGCCCTCACGCTGGGCATGCTGATCAGCATTGTCGCCAGGAACCAGCTTCTGGCCAGCCAGTTGGCGATGGTGCTGACATTCCTGCCCGCGTTTCTACTTTCCGGTTTCATGTATAACATCGGCAACATGCCAAAGGCCGTCCAGCTCATCACGTACCTGATTCCAGCCCGCTATTTCGTCGTCCTCCTCAAGGGGATCTACCTCAAGGGCATCGGCCTGGAGATCCTCTGGCTGGAGGCGGGGCTGCTGGCCATGTTCGGCGTAGTGGTCATGGTGGCCGCCAACTTGAAGTTCCGGAAGAAGGTGGTCCCGTGATCGTCGAACGCGTCAAGCGCGTACTGGTCAAGGAGTTCATCCACATCTTCCGGGATCCGAGGATGAAGGGGGTGATCTTCCTCATGCCGATTCTCCAGGCGCTGGTCTTCGGCTACGCCGTGACGACGGACGTCCGGGACGTCACCACCGCCGTGTTCGATCGCGACAACAGCGCCGCCAGTCGCGAACTTATCGCCCGTTTCGAGGCCTCCGGCTACTTCGACGTGGTGGCCCGCGTACACGACGAAGCCCGGGTGCGCGAACTCCTCGACGCCGGCAAGGTGCGGGCGGTGCTGCGACTCAACCACGGTTTCGAGCGGGAGCTGCGGGCGGGACGCACCGGCCAGCTTCAGGTGCTGTTGGACGGCACCGACTCCAATACCGCCGGCATCGTGCTCGATTACAGCGCCCGCATCGCCGCCGAAATGTCCCAGGCCATTCTGGTCACGCGCCTCGCGCGGCTCCACGGCGCGTTCCGTCCGCTTGGCGGCGTGGAACTGCAGATGCGCGCCTGGTTCAACGAGAACCTTGAGAGCCGCAATTTTTATGTGCCCGGCGTGATCGCGATCCTGGTGATGCTGATCACCCTGATGCTCACCAGCATGGCGGTCGTGCGGGAGAAGGAGATCGGCACCATGGAGCAGATCCTGGTGACGCCGATCACGCCCGCGGAGTTCATCGTGGGCAAGACCGTGCCTTTCGCGATCATCGGGTTTGTGGACGTGCTGGTCATCACGGTGATCGCGGTCTTCTGGTTTGACGTGCCGATCCGCGGCAACCTGTGGCTGCTCCTGCTGGCGACGGCGCTCTACCTGATGACCACGCTGGGCATCGGCCTGTTCATCTCGACGATCAGCAACACCCAGCAACAGGCCATGATGACCACCTTCTTCTTCTACTTGCCCGCGGTCCTGCTTTCAGGCTTCATGTTCCCGATCGCCAACATGCCGGAGGCAATCCAATGGCTGACCTATCTCAACCCGCTCCGCTATTTCCTGATCGTCATCCGCGGCATCTTCCTGAAGGGCGTCGGGGTTTCCGTGCTCTGGCCGCAACTCCTGGCCCTGGCCGCGATGGGACTCGTCACGCTGCGGGCGGCCTCCGGCCGGTTCCACAAGACCATGGCGTAGGGCGGAAACCGGCGTCCTCAGCGTTGCGTGTAGTTCTGGTCCATCCAGCGGCGGTACTCGCCGCTGCGGACGGCGTCCACCCATTTGCGGTTGCCCAGGTACCAGCGGACCGTGCGCTCGAAGCCGCTTTCGAAGGTCTCGGCGGGCTTCCAGCCCAGTTCCTGTTCGATGCGCGTGCAGTCGATCGCGTAGCGACGGTCGTGCCCGGGACGGTCCTTCACGTAGGTAATCAGCGCGCGGCGGGAGCGGCCATCCGCCAGTTTCGGCGCCTGCGCGTCCACCAGGTCGCAGATGCGGTGCACCACCTCCAGGTTGGGCTTCTCGCAGCGCCCCCCCACGCAGTAGACGCGCCCCGCCGTGCCGCGCTGCATCACGGTCCAGATGGCGGCGCAGTGGTCGCGCACATAGAGCCAGTCGCGCACGTTCAGTCCATCGCCATACACCGGCAGCGGTTTACCTTCGAGCGCGTTGAGGATCATCAGCGGCACCAGCTTCTCGGGGAACTGGTAGGGACCGTAGTTATTGGAGCAGTTGGTGGTGGTGACGGGCAGGCCATAGGTTTCGTGATAGGCGCGCGCCAAATGGTCGGAAGCGGCCTTGGAGGCCGAATAGGGACTGTTGGGGCTGTAAGGCGTGGCTTCGCTGAAGTAGCCGGCGGCGCCCAGGCTGCCGAAAACCTCGTCGGTGCTGACATGGTGGAAGCGCACGATGCGTCCGGCGCGCTCGCGCGCCAGTTGCAGCAGCGTGTAGGTGCCGATGATGTTGGTGCGGATGAAGTCGTCGGGCTTGACGATCGAGCGGTCCACGTGCGACTCGGCCGCGAAATGGCAGATGGCATCGGCTTCGTAGCGATCGAGGATGCCCGCCATGGTCTCGCGGTCGCAGATGTCGGCGCGTTCGAAACAATAGCGCCGTCCGTGCCGCTGCGCGACATCCTCCAGGCTGGCGGGGTTGGCCGCATAGGTCAGGGCGTCCACGTTGATCACCCTGCCGGCAAAGCCGGCCTCGTCGAGCAGGTAACGAATGAAGTTGGCGCCGATGAACCCGCTGCCGCCGGTTACGATCAGGTTTTTGAAGTTGGTCACGATCCTATCTCCCGCTCCTTCGTATCCATCAAGCGGCCAGTAGCATAGCGCGCTTCACGCCCGGCACTCCAGCAGTAACGCGAAGTGCGGGAAATCTGCGGTTCGTACGCGGGGGGAACCCGCGGCCCAATCGAACCGCAGATTGACGAATACCGAACCGCAGAATGTCGAAGGCAACTCCGTCTCCTCAGTAGAGGCTCTTCCCTTCATGATTCTAAAATCATTATTCGTCAATCTGCGGTTTCTTTTACTTGGGGAAAACCCAATCTGACCGCAGATTTCCCGCTGCGCGGGCGCATAGCCCGACGAATACTGAACCGCAGAATGTCAAAGTCTAGCCTTCAGCCCGCCCCCCCCAACTCCCGCATCCAGGCTGTCCGCACGGCATCGGCGAAGGCGTCCACGTCCGCCTCCCAGGGAATCATCACATCCAGACCCGCCTTTTGGAGGTTGCGGTTCTCGAGTACCGAGTTGGCCGGACGCCGCGCCGGCGTGGGATATTCCGGCGTGGCGATCGGCACCAGTTCGTGCGGTACCTGCAAGCGCGCCAGGAAGCGCTGGGCCAACTGGTACCAGGTGCAACTGCCGTGCGCCGTGGCGTGGTACAGTCCGGGGCGGAAGTCCTCCAGCAGACGCGCAATCTGCCGCGCCAGCCGGCCCGACCAGGTGGGCGAGCCCGTCTGATCGTTGACCACGCGAATCGGCTGGGGCGGCTGTCGCAGCGCCAGCCGCAACATGGTGCGCAAGAAATTGGCGCCTTGCGCGCCATAAAGCCAGGCGGTGCGCAGCACGGCGCCTTGCTCCAGCGCCAGCACCGGCGCCTCGCCTTCAAGTTTGGTGCGTCCGTAGACGCCCAACGGATTGGTTGGGGAATCCTCAGTGTAGGCTCCGCCCGGCGGCAGGGCGCCGTCGAAGACGTAGTCGGTGGAGATGTGAATCATCGGAATGCGGTGTTGCCGGCACGCCGCGGCCAGATTGCGCGGTCCTTCGGCATTCACCGCGCGGCAGAGGTCGGCGTGGCTTTCGGCGTCGTCCACGCGCGTGTAGGCCGCGCAGTTGACCAGGCAGTCGGGCTGGATGCGCTGCACCCAGGCACTCACCTGCGCGGCATCGGCGATGTCCAGTTCCGGCAGGTCAAGGCAGAAGATCTCGTGCGCGGGGGGGAGCGCCGTCTGGCAGTCGCGTCCCAGTTGTCCATTGGCTCCGACGATTAGAATATTCATTTGGCGATGGGCTCCTGCTGACAGGTCCGCAGCATTTCGCGGGCGTGCGCCAGCGTCACAGAGGTCATATCGGCGCCGCCGAGCATGCGCGCCATTTCGGCCGCGCGCGCCGAATCGGCCACCGGCTCGATGCGCGCGCAGGTGCGCGCGCCCTGCACGCTCTTGGAGACGGCGTAGTGGGCGTGGCCGTAGGCGGCCACCTGCGGCAGGTGCGTGATGCAGATGATCTGGTGGCGCGCCGCCACGGCGCGCAATTTGCGGCCGACGGCCCGGCCGATTTCGCCGCCGATGTTGGCGTCAATCTCGTCGAACACCAGCAGCGGAATGCGGTCGTGCTCGGCCAGCACCGACTTGGTCGCCAGCATGACGCGCGAGATTTCGCCGCTGGAGGCGATGGCGCGCAGCGCGCTGGCGGGTTCGCCCGGGTTCGGGGCAAAGCGGAACTCGACCGTGTCGGCCCCGCGCGCGCCGGGCTCGCAGGGCGCGAGTGCCACGTCGAAAGCCGCCTTGGCGAACCCCAGGTCGCGCAGCTCGCGGGTGATGGCCTTGGCGAGTTTCCGCGCGGCGGACTGTCGTTCGCGCGTCAGCGCCGCGGCCCGGTCGCGGACGTTGTCCGCGGCCCGGGCGATTTCGCCGTCCAGCGCCGCCAGACGCTCGGCGCGTGAGCGCAGTTCGGCCAGCCGCGTCTCGGCGCGCGCCAGCGTAGCCAGCACGTCGGTTACGGTCGGACCGTACTTGCGCTTCAGCTTCTGCACCAGCGCCATGCGCTCCTCGAGTTGCGCCAACAGTCCGGGATCGGTCTCGATCCGCTGCAGGCGGTCACCGATGGTGCGGCCAAGCTCCTGCACCTGCACCGCGGCGGCGCGCGTCTCCTGCAACCAGGACTCGGCCTCGGGCAGCAGGCGCGCCAGTTCAACGAGGCGTTGCTGCGCGGCGGCCAGGCCCTCGAAGGCCGAGCCTTCGCCTTCGTCGAGCGCGGCGCTGACGGCCGTGCCCAGCGCCAGGATAGCCTCAGCGTTGGCGGCCTCGGCGTGGCGCGCGATCAGTTCGTCGCCATCGGCTTCGCTCAGTTGCGCGGCGGCGATTTCTGACGCGACGAAACTCAGCCGGTCGCTCTCCGCGGCGACGCCATCACCTGACCCGGCCAGTGACGCGCGTTCGCGTTCAAGCTTCTTCCAGTCGTCGTAGGCCGCGCGATAGGCATCGTACGTGGCGGTATCCGGGCCGCAGTGCCCGAAGGCATCCAGCAGTTCGAGCTGGAAATCGGTGGAGAGCAGCGACTGGTGGTCGTAAGGGCCATGCATGTCCACCAGCAGCAGTCCGGCCTGGCGCAGGGTCTGGGCGGTGGCGGCGGCATCGTTGATCCAGCAGCGTCCGGCGCCGGTAGCGGCGATAGTGCGGCGAACGATGAGCTGGCCATCCTCGCATGGCGGGAGTCCGGCCTCCGCCAGCCTGGCGTCCACGGCGCGGCTGTCGGCGAGCTGGAAACGGGCCTCGACGCTCGCCTCGGCGGCGCCGGCGCGAATCAGGCCGCGGTCGGCGCGCTCGCCCAGCACCAGGTTCAGGGCGCCAATCAGCACCGACTTGCCGGCGCCGGTCTCACCGGTCACGACGTTGAGTCCGGGCGCAAAGTCCACGCGCGCTTCCTCGACGATCGCCAGGTTCCTGACGCTCAACTGCTGCAACATGATGGCGCAAGATTATCACAGCGCGGCGGCGGTGTCTAAGCGCTGACGAAGTCCCTAAACTGCGGGAGTTGCACTAAGTGCGCGCTACAACATGCACGCAGACGCGCGCCAACGCGGC
>JAQULY010000133.1 GCA_028718445.1 Kiritimatiellia bacterium | reverse complement strand
ATACCCTTGTGCCGAGTCGTAGCTCGTCCCTGGCGTGCCTTGCCGTAGCTCGTCCCTGGCGTGCCTTGCCCGCCTTCGTCGCTACGCGACTACGGCGCGGCAGCCTTCGCTCGTCCCTGGCGTGCCGAGCCGTAGCTCGTCCCGCCAGGGACGAGCGAAGGCTGGTCGGGGCGGCGGGATTCGAACCCGCGACCTTCAGCGCCCAAGGCTGACGCGCTACCAGGCTGCGCTACACCCCGAAATCGAAGTCCCCTACTGTAGCGGGCCGAGGCCACGGTTTCAAGCGCGCGTCATGACGTCGCATAATATACTAGACATGACCACGCTTGATGATGACGGAAAGCACGGCAATGTCGGCGGGATTCACGCCTGGAATGCGGGCGGCTTGACCCAAACTGGCCGGCCGAACTCGATCGAGCCGTTCGCGCGACTCGTAGCGCAGCGCCGGAATGCGCCAGTAGTCCACCCAGGACGGTACCGGCACGGCATCCTCAGCAGCCGCGCGCTGTGCCTGACGTTCCTCATGCTCCAGATAACCACGATACTTGAAATGAATCTCGACCTGCTCGACCACCTCCGCCGGAAGCGAAACAACGTCGCATAAAGGAAGATCAGCATAACGGGTGCCTGGACGTGACAAGCTCCGCGCCAGTGCCCCCACCCCACCCCACGACGCCGCGTGCGACTCCAAGCGCCGAATCTCCGCACGCGCCTGTTCCGCCAACCGGGCGGTCGCTTCCAGTTGCCTCGCATCGGTCAGTCCGATCCGACGCGCAAGGGCGTATAGCCGGAGACTGGCGTTGTCCTGCCGCAACAGCAGGCGGCGCTCTGCGCGCGATGTGAACATGCGATAAGGCTCGTCAGTCCCCTTGGTCACCAGATCGTCAATCAGCACGCCAATGTAGGCCTGCTGACGGCTCAGCACCATCGGCTCACGACCCAGAGCCGCGAGCGCTGCATTGACCCCGGCCACGAGACCTTGAGCCGCTGCCTCCTCATAGCCGGTCGTGCCGTTGATCTGTCCGGCGCAATACAGGCCGGCAATACGCTTCGACTCCAGAGTCAGCCCCAGTTCGCGGGCGTCAATCGCGTCATACTCGATGGCATAGGCAAAAGCCAGGAACTCCGCGCGTTCAAGTCCAGGGATCGAGCGCGTCATGGCGACTTGAATGTCGCGCGGCAGGCTGTTGGAGAGGCCGTTGGGATAGATGGAACAGGTGTGACGACCCTCCGGCTCCAGAAAGACATGGTGCTGCTCGCGGTCCGGGAACTTGACGACCTTGTCTTCGAAGGAGGGACAGTAACGTACGCCGGTCCCCTTGATGCCGCCGCCGTAAAGTGAACTCCGGCCCAGGTTGTCGCGCACCAGGCGCACGGTGGTGCTGGTGGTGTGTGACAGGCCGCAGGGAAGCTGTTGTGAGCCGACAGGCCACGGGACCAGCGGGTCCAAGTCGGGCGGAGCGCTATCCGACAGCGGAATGTTCCACGTGGAACATCCCGGTATGGCAGGTGCCGTCTCCGTCGCGTGTTCCACGTGGAACATTTCGGCGGCATGCTCCGTTCCTGCCAGACCTGCCGGTTGTTCCGAGCATTCCCGCGACCGGTAGGCGCACCTGCCTGCCCAGGACATCAGCGGCGGCGGCCATTCGCCCGGCTGGAACTCAAGTACAGCCCAGTCTAGCGACCTGGCGTGCAATCTGGGCGGTGTGCCCGTCTTCAGTCGCCGAAGCTCGAAACCGGCCTGTCGCAGACTGACGGAGAGGGCATCGGCGGCCGGGCGCGCGCCACCGCCACCGGAAACGACCTCATCGCCAATGTGAATTCTGCCGCCCAGTGCGGTCCCGGCCGTGATGACTACACGTTCAGCACTCAGGCTTCCGTGGTGCGTCGTCTGCACGCCGAGGATGCGCTGGGGCTGTCCATCAGTCAGTTGCAGTCCGACGACCTCATCGCGCACCACACAGAGGTTGGGCTGCCGGGCGACGACGTGTTGCATGCGGAGACTGTAGCGCGCCTTGTCGCATTGCACCCGGTTGGCGCGGACGGCGGGTCCGCGGCTGGCGTTTAACACGCGAAACTGGATCCCGGTAAAATCCGTATTGCGCGCCATCTCGCCGCCCAAGGCGTCCAGCTCGAACACCAGGTGCGACTTGGCCAGGCCGCCGACAGAGGGATTGCAGGGCATGCAGGCGAGCTGTTCCGGGCTCTGGGTCAGTAACAGCGTCCGGCATCCCAGCCGCGCCGCCGCGAGGGCCGCCTCACAACCCGCATGGCCGCCGCCGACAACCAGCACCTGCCAGACCTGGTTAAGGGTAGGGGGGGTAAATGCGCTTGCAGGGGATGGTGGAGTAGGGGACATGGATGGGTGGTTGGTATGACCTCAGCGGACGGCACGACTGCAGCCGGTCTGAGACCACGGATCGCAACTACTTGCAGGCTGAAGACAAGCTGATGATAACCTGTTGGGCGGCCGGCGGCCCGACCAACCGTCAGCTGCACATAAGTCATTGTAAATCAACATGTTATGAATACGTAGCCGCTTCCGGCGAGTGTGCCCCTCAACCCGGTTAAGAAAAGTGTTGCCGACAGGGACAGGCAGGCCGATAATTGATAGCAAAAGACAGGCAAGGTTGCGATTGTTATATGGTCAGACGCGGCTATGAAGGCGAGTCGGTTGGCGTGGTGGAACCGCGCACGCTCAAACTGGCGTTGCCGCCCGGTGGGCTCGTGCTCGAGAAGGGCGGGGTGCTGCCGGAAGTCGAGATTAGTTATGAGACGTGCGGTGAACTGGCGCCTGACCGTTCCAATGTCATCTATGTCTGTCACGCCCTGACGGGCGACGCCCATGTGGCCGGCATCCGGCCCGGGCAGCAGGATCCGAGCGGCTGGTGGGAGGGCATGATCGGCCCCGGCAGAGGCATTGATACGCGCTACTACCATGTCGTCTGCGCCAACATGCTGGCCGGCTGCAAGGGCACGACCGGGCCGTCTTCGATCAATCCGGCCACCGGCAAACGCTATGGTTCGAGTTTTCCGGAAGTGACCGTCGGCGATATCGTCACGGTCCAGCAGATGATGCTGCAACAGCTTGGTATCGAACGCCTTGCGGCTGTCGTGGGCGGCAGTTTCGGCGGCATGCAGGTGCTCGAATGGGCCGTGCGTTTCCCGGAGCGCGTGGACCGTTGCCTGGTGATCGCGTCTGCGGCGCGCCTCAACACGCAGGCGTTGGCCTTCGACATTGTTGGGCGCCGCGCCATCACGCAGGATCCCGGCTGGCAGGGCGGCGACTATTATGGCACCGAACGCGCGCCGCACGACGGCCTGTCGCAGGCGCGCCGCATCGCCCACATTACCTACCTCTCCGAGGAACTGATGTCGGACAAGTTCGGCCGCGAGCGGCGGCCGGAGTGGGTCAATGCCGGTGCCGACTTTCACGCCGAAGCGCGGCGCCTCTTCCGCACTACTTTCGAGGTGGAGAGCTACCTCGACCACCAGGCGCGCAAGTTCATCGAGCGTTTCGATGCCAACTCCTACCTTCAAATCACGCGCGCCATGGACGAATACGATCTGATCGAGCGCTGCGGCTCGCTGGAGCAGGCCTTCCAGCCGGCGCGCGCCAGTTTCCTGATCGTGTCGCTGAGCGGCGACTGGCTCTTCACTCCGGAACAGTCGGAAGAGATGGTGCGCGCCCTGGTCAAGCTGGGCAAGTCCGTCTCCTATTGCCATCTGGATGCGCCGGCGGGGCACGACGCCTTTCTGACGCACATCGAAAAACTGGCGCCGGTGCTGCACGCCTTCCTGCCATGGGTGGGGGAACGTCCGGCGCGGGCCGAACGCGTCGCCCGCGAGCGCGTCATGGAATACGGCCAGGTGATGGAATTGGTGGATGCGAACAGCCGCGTGTTGGATCTGGGCTGCGGCGACGGTCAACTGCTGCGCCTGCTGGCCGAGCGCAAGGGCATCGCCGGAACCGGCGTGGAAATTTCCTTCGAGCATGTGCTCGAAGTGCTGGATGGCGGCGGCGACGTGCTGCTGGAGGACATAGACGATGGCTTGGCGATGGTGCCGGACGACAGTTACGACACCGTGGTTCTGAGCGAAACGCTGCAGGCCATGCGCCATCCGCGCCTGGTGCTGCGCGAGATCCTGCGCGTGGCGCGCACCGCGATCATCACCTTTCCGAACTTCGGCTACCTGCCGACGCGCCTGCGCCTGATGCTACGGGGTCGCATGCCCAAGGGCAGCCATCTGCCTTACGAGTGGTACGATACGCCCAACATCCACCTCTTCACTCTGCAGGACTTCCTGGAACTGTGCCGCGTGGACGGCATCGCGGTGGAGACCACGCGCTACCTGTCGTCCGGCTGTTGCGGACGCCTGCTGATCGCCGCCGGATGCCCGAACGCGGGGGCGGATCGCGTGATCGTTCGGATCGCGCGGGGAGCGCGGTAGGCGTTCGACGTTGAGCGAAGCCGCGGAAGTATGAAGAGATAATCCGGTTGACGATTGCCGGCGACGATCACGGAAAACGAGGAGACACGGCCGAATCATCCTAGAAAGAGCAGTTCGGGCACGCGAAGCGCGCCCGAACTGTTCTTGTTTTTGGCTGCCGCCCCCCCTATAGGATGAAGGGTCTCCTGAACATTGGGCAGGCGCATGGGACGTTGGTTATTCCCGGAGCCGACAACGCCAACGGCGTTGCGTATGATAGCCCAGGGTTGCGGCGCAGCCGCAACCCTGGGCTAACATATGGAATCCCTTTGGGATTCATGGCGTTGCGGAACACTACGCGCCAACGGCGCGTGATCATGGGCCGGCTGCGGCGTCACCGGGAGCGGAATATCCAACAGCCAACATGAAATGTCCAACATTCAAGGAAGGGTTAGCTTGCGAGAAAGTAACATCCGACGTCCATGCGACAGCGGCCTTTCCTTTCGCGGTTGTTCGCGTTTTTCGTGGGCATTCGAGCGCCGATTACGGAGGACGATTCGGAAGTGTCCCCTCGTTTTCCGTAATCGTCGTCCGTAATCGTCAACCGAAATGGATAGAAAATGGGGGGAGAAAGCCGAGAGATGGATAACTCTCTGCAAATAGGACAGTCACAGAGAAGAACGTGCTGTCAGGTTTGTTCCCCGGCGTCGTATTCGAACCGCAGAACCGCAGAATATCGAACCGCAGAATGACGAAGTGCAACCAACTCAGGGCAACTCCCGCATTTCAGGAGGGTAGGGGAGGTTGACATTCCGCCGGCGCGCCTCTACGCTTCCGCCCTGTTGCCAGCCATGCGCCTGTAGCTCAACTGGACAGAGCATCAGACTTCGGATCTGAGGGTTGCAGGTTCGAATCCTGCCAGGCGCGCCAGTTGGGTGCGAGTCAATCGGGTCAGAGGGCGGCCATAGCGAAGCGCACTTAACCGCCACTCTTTACCGGATACCCTTAACCGGATTGTCTTACACGAAGGCGGAGGTCGCCTGGGTCGCGGGTTTTCCCCGAGTACGAACCGCAGAGTGACGAACAGCAAATTTTAGAATCATGAAGGCAAGAGCCTCGCGCGGCACACACTGCGCTTGCCAGCAAGGGGGCGGCGCGTCATAATGCTGCCCTTCCTTGGACAGAGACGAACGGAGACTGCGATGGGCACAGGACGGACACTCAACAAGAAACCGCGGACACGGCCGGTCAAGAGCGCCGGCGACCGGAAACGGCGCCAGAAGGTGCAGTTGAAGCGACTCGTCGCGCTGGGCGCGGATTCCGCCAAGGCCGCCAAGTTGAACGCCGGTCAGGTGCGTCAAGCGCTCAAGCGTCCGGCCAAGGTCAAGGCCGCCGCGGCCAAGCGCGCCAAGTGAAGACGAGCGCCTGACGCTCAGCGCTCCACGAGCGCCGCTATTCGTCGAGAATTTTGAAGTACTGCACGAAGCAGGGATGGTTGCCTTCGGCGTCGGGGACGGGATCGCGCCAGACCTGCGCCACGGCAGTCGCGGTGGCCAGCACGTTGCCCTGACTTACGCCTTCCATGCCGTAAGTAGAAGAGAAAGCGTCGGCGCGGATCAGAATGGTGAAGATCTGCTGACGCGTGGTCAGCAATTCGCAGGCATTGCGGATCAGCGCTTCACGCTCGAACTCGCCAAAGCCCAGGTTTCCAGCCGCCTTGGCGAGCAACTGCACGGGTTCCTTAACCGCCGGCACGCCGCTGCCGATGGCGGCGCCAATCTGGGTGGTCCCCTGGAAGATCCGACTCAGTTCGGAGAGACGAGTAAAAGGTCCCTTCGATTTCACCCATGCGGCCAGTTCCAGACTGTCGTCGAAACTGCCGGACTGCGCAGGCGCAGGCGCAGGCACGAGTATTGTGGGCGCGTACTCCCACCGTAACGGCAACTCGTTGAAAACCGCCGCCAGCGCCTCCGTGTTGCGGGTGTTGATGTTGACCAGACCGCGGACTGGTTGATCGGGATCGCGCACGGTGAAGTAGTCGAGCACGGGGTGGTAGCCGCAGGGCGGAAGAGTGTTGTTGGGATAGTCATGATGCGTGGTAGTTCCGTTGTAGTCGTTAACGACATGCCTGTGGTCGTAGAGCGTTATGGTCAGCCAATGACCGATGGGGAGGTAACCGAGTTCGCCGACGGACTGGAGCGGACGGTTGGCGACGTGCGCCCGATATTGAATGGATGAAGGATCGTCGCAGTGCGTCGTGTCGTCGTCGCCGTCGCGAACGCCATCCACGACCATGCCAAAATAGTCCGACAGGACTTTGGGATGGTTCAGGCTGAACGCGGCGAGCGATCCTAGCGATACGCTTGCGCCTGGGTCGGGCGTATAACCGCTAAACAACGGCTCGGTGCTCAGCGCCTCAAGCGTATAGGAATCACCTTTTGTGTAACTTATACGCCAAAAATCGACCGCTTTAGACCAGTTGAGACGCGGGTCAATGGTTTCCCACCACATAGTCTGTGCAGGCCCATTAGGGACCAGCGCCTGCTCCATCTCTTGCACCATGAGTAAGTCGCCACTCTGATCCCAGTCGCTCCTTTGGTAGTCGAAGGGAACCGCATCCACGATCTCACTGCCGGACTTCACGCACGCGCGAATCGCCATGCTATATGTTAGTTTTGGCGGCGGCCCAGCCTCCGTTGTGTCGCGCACTTCCTTCTCGATCGTGCTAATGATCACATGTTGGCAGTCGCGGTTGCCGCCTACCCATGCGGGTGCCGCAGCGAAGGGGAAGACCTCGGTGGTATTGCCGACGACCGTGAATGGCAACAGCGGGTCCAACGTCGTATTCCAGGCATTCGCTGCGAACACGAAGTCTCCCTCCAGCCTGAAAGTGCTATCCGGCGCGCCAGGAAAAGGGTACCCCAAAGTGACCGCGACAGTGTAAACGATCTTATGAGAGTACTTGGGCGGAACGTCTAAGCTGGGGCCGCTTCTGGTATATTCGATATTCAGGGCTACCTGTTGCACCATCGGCACCGCCTCGGTGGCGGGGCGTCCGAACTTGTCAAGATCCGTGCTGCCTTCGGGCACGTTGTCGGCATCCACATAGTCTATCAGACCCCGGTATGCCCAAGTGCTTTGATCGCCGTTATTGCCGTATATGCCGCAGGCCTTGAAGGCGTCTTCGATGGTGGTTCGTAGGCCCCTCAGGCGGTTGACATAAGCAGTCTGGGACTCGCCGGTCTTCTGCCCGATGAAGATCTTGCGGCCGCCGGTGGCGGCACGGACCCGATCGTGCGCGTCGGTGAAAACTTTGTTGGTCATGATGGAGGTGACCGGAATCATCTCAGGCAGGGCATACGAGAAGACTTCGAAGTTGGCGAGTTCATCGCCGTGCAGGCCGGTGTTCAGCTTAGTCAGTTCTTCCAGCGTATCGTAGCGGCCGTGATCGTCTCGATCGTTGGCAAAGTCGTCCGCATCGGCAACATCCGGCTCCGCGTCGGGATGCAGGCGAATCTCGCCGGGGGAGGCGCCCAGCCAGTGGTTGGTGCCATGCACGAAGTTGGCGTCGAGTAGACCCGAGACATTGACGATGGCATAGGCGTAGCGGCCGACAATGCCGTCTTCGGCTCTGACCGGAATCCACTCCGGCTGCGCATATGCGGGATCGTCCGCGGTATCTCTCGAGTCCTTGATGATCTCTACGTAAGGGCGCAACGCCTGCGGTATGTGGGCTAGCGCCCGGTCTGACAGCACCCGCGCATGGGCCACAGAGCCTGGGCTATCCTCGTCTTCGTCAACGGAGATGAAGATGTCCTCGGCCAGACGCAACTCACGGCCGGTCCTGCCCTCTGGCTTGGTTGTGTAGATGCGATTGGTCCAGGCCGGGTAGATGTCGTCGCCCACGTTGTCGTCAATCGCGGCGATGGCATAGGCCAGCGCCCCTTTGGCCATCTGGCGGGCCGCGGTGGCGTGCCGCAGGTTGGAGGCGCCGGAGCGCTCGACGCGCATCATGATGGTGAAGGCGACGGCGGTGATCATCAGCAACGCCAGCAATCCCAGCACCACGATCAGCGCGACGCCTGACCGGTGAAGGAGCTTGCCGGTTTGGGATGGAAGGGCAGGGGCCGCATTCATAGCTCGAAAGCTCCTAGGGTGTGGGCATGTGTCGTTGGCGGTTGGGGAAGGCGATACTGGTGCGCAGCGCGGTCTGCGCCTTGATTTGGCTCTGGATGTTGCCGCCGAACGTGAGGCGGTAGGCAGTACCCCAAGGGTCGCGGTAGGGCGGATTCGGCTCCTTGGGGGTCTTCACCAGGTTGACGTTAAGCAGAACGATGCCCTTAGGATCAGGCTCGATCAGCGGAATCAGCGTCTCGTAATTCATCGGCACGTCGCTCCTACCGGCGAGCGTGGCCGGCCACTCGCCCTCCAACTGGAAATACTGGAGCCAGGCGTCTATCATCTGACGCAACTGGGTCTCGGCCTTGGCGCGCCTGGCAAAGATGCGCGCCCTGGTCACGGAAACGCCGACCATCCCCGCCAGGATGCCGATAATGGTTATCACGGTCAACAACTCGACCAGGGTGAAGCCGAAGATTAGAAAACTTTTGTCACGCCGTTTCATTGCCATCGCCCTGCTGTTCCCGCGCGCTCTGTCACACCTGACAGCACGTTTTTCTCTCTAGCTGTCCTATTATCAGGGAGTCAGCCGTCT
The DNA here is from genome assembly GCA_028718445.1 of Kiritimatiellia bacterium. Lineage (GTDB taxonomy): Bacteria > Verrucomicrobiota > Kiritimatiellia > RFP12 > JAAYLN01 > JAQULY01. Next base: position 2,779 of record JAQULY010000133.1, on the reverse strand, counting down.
CTCGGCATTCTCCCCCCTGTTTCTGTCCATTTCGGTGGACGATTACGGGCGACGATTACGGTTGACGATTTGGATGTGTCTCCTCGTTTTCCGTAATCGTCGTCCGTAATCGTCCACCGGGTCACCTCTTCATGTTCTATGACACTCCTGGCCGTTTCGTTCCCGCGGTCTTCTGCCCCTTCCTCAACGCGCGCTCGCGCCCGCCAGCACGTCGTCCTTGAACTTATTTGGCGGATCGAACTGGCCGTCGGGGCCGGCGGAACGCCCGCTGATAAGGGCCTCGGCGCCAATGGTAACCAGCTGGGCCTCGACATCAACTCGTTTCGGCAGCCCATCCGGGTCATTGGCGTCCTTAACGACGGTGAAGATGGCGTCGCTGGCGACCAGGTCCTGGTTGATCGTGGTGGGCTGGCCGGGCGCGATTTCGGCATACCACTTGTGGTCTTTGTATTCCAAGTTGTAGAGCGTGCGTTTGACCGCCCCGCCGCGGGCATCATATTCAATCAACTGCGGCACGCGCCTTGGAGGAACGGTGCTGCCGTCGGGCGTGCCGCTCAACGAGATGAAGGCCACCTGTTTGGACTCGAAGACGCCCGCCTTGTTCGCGGACCATCCCGTTGGACCATCCACAAGCGGGTAGTCGCGTCCGTCCACGGCTGTGACCATTTCGCGCGCGATCAAGCCGATGACGTCGCGCAGCATGGCCTGATTCCCGACGCGGCGCGTGCCGCCAAGATAGGCGCCGCTGCTCTGCTGGAACACCATCGAAACCATCAGCACGATAATGATCAAAATGGTGGTGGCTACCAGCACCTCAATCAGGGAGAAGCCGCGCCGGCATGAACACTTCCGGCGTCCCGCGCCCTGAACCCTGAACCCTGAACTCTGTCTGTCCCCGTACATCGCTTCACCCTTACATCTATACCCATTTCCGCTCACTTAGGCACCGAGCCCATATAGACAAAGTCGGAGCAGTAGGTGGGACTATTGGTGACTGCCATCTCGGTGTGCGGGCGGTTGCCGACCTGAATGCGGGCGCGCATGACGTACCCCTTGAAGTCGATCGGTTTTTCAACAGACTCGAAAGTCAGCCGGTAGGAGATCACGTTGTTCTCTATTCCCAGGTAGTTGTCGATAGTGGCAGGCACCCCAACGACGATGGTGGCGCCGCTGACCCGGACCTGGTCCAGAATGTCGTTATTGAAGTTGCTTTTCCATCTCGCCCAGTTCGTCATGGTCGTGGCGTTGGCGTGCAGCATGTTCAGCACCTGGTCGGCAAACATGGCCTGCGCGCAGTCGGCGGTGGCCATGTTGGCCTGCCGCAGGCCGACCGGAAACAGTCCCAGCAGGGAGATCAGTCCCACGCCGACGATCAGCAGCGCGAGGTTGATCTCGACCAGCGTAAAACCGCGGGAGCGTTCCGCGCGAGCGGCAAGTACAGGAAGGTTCATGGCTTTACCTTGATGGTGCCGGAGGGATTGGCGACTTCGATCTTCACGGCGTTCGCCTCGTCCTGTTTGATCTTCTCGTAGATGTAAACCTCGGTACAACCGTCCTTGTATCCCTCGGTACCGCCGTCCGGTCTGAACACGATCACGTCGTTTTTCGGTTCGGTCTCGAGACCTTCGAATCCGAGATAGAAGCCCTTGGAAAGCTCCTGACGCGGATACAGCTCGAAGCCGTAGCGGTCGCCCTGCTTCCATTTCGAGACATCGGTGGGTTCGGTCTCGATATGGTAGATCAACCGCGAGTACTCAGTGCCCCCATCTTCCGGCGGCACGAGATACTTCTCGCTGTCTAAAACCATCTCGACCTTGACGACATTGGCAGAGACATACTGGTTCGATCTCCTGCTCATGTTCCAGATGCGGACGCCGTTCTCGGGGACGGAGTTGACAAAATTGGTCAGGTCGGAATAGGCATCGAACAACAACATTCTGCCTCCCGGGCCGGTCGCGGCGTCGAGTGAGAGGGTGCCGGCGCCATGCACCAGCACGAAGCTGTTGCTGTCTATCAGCATAAAGAAGACGCGCGAGCCATCCATGAGGGCGCGCTGCCGGGCGAGATGCAGCGTGTTGAAGACCGCGTTGCGCGCGGTGGTATAAGCGGCGGCGCGGCCCATGCCGAAGAAACTGGCCACCAGAATGGTGGAGACGACCATCATGATGGCGATGACGGTCAGCAGTTCCAGCACGGTGAAACCGCGACGGCCCCGCGACGGGTTGCCGCACCGCGGCATTGGCCGCAATTCTGGAAAGCTATCTACCTGATTCATCACTCTCGCCTTGATGGCGCCGCCCTGCCGGCCGCGCGCTATTTCACATCCACGGAGTCGCTATCCATGTCGAAAACCACGTTGAAATAACAGTTGGTGCCGGTATCGCGGTCAGCGTAGACCAGCGGCATCAGCTCGGAGGGCGCCCGACTCAACGCGATGCGCTCGCCACTAACGACGGTGAAAAGGGTCGTTTCGTCCAGGAATCGTATGCCCTTGGGATTCCCGCTACTGCCTTCGCGCAACATATCGAACACCTTGCTGTTGTCCGCTCCCTGGACGGTCAACGTGAGGGTCTTGGGGTCAGGGGACATGCCGCCAGTGGGCCAGCGGTTGTATTCGGAGCGGTAACGCCACAGCGCCGTTTTGAGCACCTGGCAGGTGAGACTGTAGCGCTTGTCGCGGCTGATGCGCACGACAACCTGCGCGCTGCCGATGATGATGGTGCCGAGTAGGGCAATGACAACCATCACTACCAGCAATTCGACCAGGGTGAACCCAGGT
>JAQULY010000132.1 GCA_028718445.1 Kiritimatiellia bacterium | reverse complement strand
ATTGTCGTTTCCATTCGTCGCCACATACAGGTCCATAAGTCGTTCCTTTCAGGTGTAGTCTCGATTCGCTTCCCAGATGGCGTGGATCAGATCGTAGCTTTTCAGCGGCATGCCCTGGAAAACGCAATTCGAGGTGGAGAAGATATAGCCGCCGCCGGGCTTGCCATGGGTCATGGCGTATTCGGCGCTCTCGCGGATCTGCTGAGGCGTGCCGGTCTGCATGTAGGCGCAATGCACGTTACCGATCAGGCACACCTGCCGCCCGTAACGCTCCTTGATCAGGCGAATGTCCATGCCCGCCATCGGATCCAACGAGTGCAAGGCATGCGGCCGGCAGGAGATGATCTGGTCGATGACGGGCATGATATTGCCGTCAGTGTGCTTGATGGCGTAACAGCCCAACGCGCGAATGCCGTCAATGGTCTGCTTCAGGTACGGAGTCACAAACTCGGCGAACATGTCGGGAGAGAGGAATGGGCCGGAATTGAAAGCGTAATCGGACCACAAAACGAACCCCTCGGCCCCGGCGTCACGATAGGCTGCGAAGCTTTTTAGTGTCTCGTCAACGCGCCGTTGCGCCTCGTCCTTCATCCGTTGCGGCTCCTCGAAAAGGCTGGCCACAAACTGCTCCATGTCGGCTCCGGGAATAGCGTACGTGGGATCTCCTCCGCCGAGGACCATCCGGTCGTCGCCCACCAGATCGCGCAGCAGCTTGATCTGCTCGATGGATTCCTCCTCGAATGTGCGCCCCGGGCACCGGGGGGTGAAGGTCGAAACGACCATGCTGTGATCGAATCTTTCAGCAATGTCGGTCCGAAGTCGGGCGTTGTGGCGGCTAATGTCGAGGGCCGTCAACCCGGTACGGTCCGGCTCCCCCGGGAGACCGAATAGAGTTCGCCCGCCAAAATCCCTGCCCGTCTCCTGGAACTCGATCTCGAAATGCGGCACGAAATCGGGCTGCTCGCCCCGCAATGCGCAGCGGGCCCGCTCTCGATGGGTCAGTGCGCGTCGGCTGCGTTTATGGGGCCTGGACGGCTGCATCTCGTTGGACTCCTTTCATCAACTTGCTCTTGGCCCTGGGTCCCTGGTTGCGGCGCCGGGCTCTTGCGGAAGCATGGGCGCTGTCGAGCACATACTCCGGCGCTGTCAGCAGACCGTCCGCAAGCCGGTCGAGAGCACCGGGGCTAAGCGCGTCAGGCGGCGAGGCCAGCCAGAAGCGGGCCTGCTGGAACCCTTCGTCCAGGAATGGTTGTGCTGAGTCTTCGGGATGGGGGACATGCATATACTGGGCATGCGGCACGCACCGCAGCAGCGTCAGTCGTAGCCGTTCGGGAGTAGCATCGTAGGCAAAGGCGCCATCGCCGATCACCACGAGGCGCTGCCGGCTATCGGCGACCGATAGCCAGTCTCCCCAGAACCATTCGGCGCCATCGAGCGGGCGGTCCACCGCCGCCCCCGGCGTGCACACCTGCAATGTGGGTCGTTCCATCTCCAGGGGAAATTCCAGTTTGAGCGCCTGGAAACGATCCTGCCAGTTGATATGCAGGACCAATTCGATTACGCCCAGCGTGTGCCACTCCACGAGGTCCATGATGATCGTCGAGCGGCTCCACTTCAGCCAGCGACGGCGACGGCGGAAGATGGGACCGTCATCAATGCATCGGTCACGGGTCTGTTCCGCCATCCCCAGCACTTGGTCCCAGCGGTCCACATCATGTCCCCACGTGTCCGCGCGATCTTCGATGATCACCAGCCGGGAGGCGATAGCGGCATCCCTGACCAGTTCCGGTGTGCTGTCCGGAGCGTTCGCCGCGGGCGCTTCGCCGTGCGACAAGTGGAACAACCGCGAACGGCCGGCGGGCATGGACACCACCGCCACAAGTTTCTTCCATTCCTTAAGGTACGGCCCGAAAGCGGCCTCCGCCACTGTCCACTGCAGGGGGATCCTTTCGCCGTCTGGCGCCGCCAGATGTGTGATCGGCGAATCGCCGTGGGGCGAGACGAAAGTGTCGATGGCCACAATGGCCTTCCGTTCCCATGGCAACGGGTTGAGCACAAAAAGCGCACCCTCATGGACGCCGCGGGTGTCCGCGCACCGCGCCAGCGACTTGACGATCCGATCCGTCAGGCGTCTGGCGCTGTGCCGCACCATGCCGATGTCGTCACCGACCTGTTCGTAGGCGGCAGGAATGCTGCTACCCGGCAGGATGTCATGAAACTCGTTGAAACAGAGCGTCCACCATGCTTCCTGGAGCTCTTTGGGCGGCGGCAAGGGAACCCTTCCCGGATCGGTGAGTGCCGTGCCGTCCATGATGTGCTGCATGTACTCGGCCGTTTGCAGTTCACGCTCGCTCTGCCGATGCAGGCGCTTGAGACGAGTGTTGGCCACGTAACAGCCGCGGGCGTGATGCAGCAGTTCGCCACGAATCACGGGAAGGGACTCGAACCCCGGCTGTCTCTCGATGTCGGCAAAGAAGTCGGCCAGAGTCGAGAACCGCAGTTCGGGAAGCGATGGATCATTCACCGCGGAAAGCGCGCACAGCCGTTCCACGTGTTGACGGGTCGGGCCGCCGCCATGGTTGCCGATTCCGACAAACCAGGTTCCGACCGACATTCCCGGGGCCAGCCCCGCGCGCCAGTTCTGACGCAGCGATGACTCCAGTTCGTCTGCCGACGTGCCGGGCCCCTGGCCATACCCAAGCGCCAGACGCCAGGTAAGCACACGGGCACCATCCGGGCCTTCCCACCAGAAGAGGTTCGGAAGATCGGGTAATTCCCGGGGATTGGGACGTTGAAACACATAGTAGCGCATGCCCGCGGCGTTCAGGATCGAGGGAAGCCCCGCCGAATGCCCGAAACTGTCCACACAATAACCGATCTGCGCGGTCACACCCAAGCGCTCCCGGAACCAGGCCTGTCCCAGTTGGCCCTGCCGATGCAGACTTATTTCCGAAGGGAGCAGCGTGTCGGCCTGCACCACCCAACCGCCGACGACTTCCCAACGTCCCTGCTTCACGAACTCACGGATCTCGCGGAACAGGCGCGGATCGGCGTCATGCGCCCAGCGGTAGAACGCCGCCGATGAGCAGGTATAGCGCATGCGGGGGAATTCATGCAGTCGGTCAACGGCGCTCTGCAACGTGGTCAACGCTTCAGAACCGCCATCGCGCCATGTCCACAGCCACACCGGATCGAGATGCGCTTGACAGATCAAGTGCGTAATCGGCCGCTTCAAATGGGGCGTCCCCGTCCGCATGAGTTACTTGCGTTTCGGCGCGGGGCCGGTCGACTCGCCGACGAACAGGGGAACCTCAGCCGGCTCGATCAGCAGCGGCCCGACCCAGTCCTTTCCGCCACGCGCCATCCATTTCAGGCAGGCCGTCAGATATGGCACCGTATTCATGCGCTCCAGAGCCGTGATCGAAGGACACTGGTACTTGGCAATCCCTTCACCGTTGACGCCGCACACGGATACATCCCGGCCAACCTCAATCCGGAAATCTCGGAAAGCCCGCAGGGTGCCCATCGCCGTCGGCACGGTTGTGCAGAGCAGCGCCGTGGCGTCGAAGCGCCCGGCCTGCAGCAAGTCGCGAATCGCGGCATACGATGTCTCCGGCAGTGCCCCCTGCTTGTCGATCAGCCTGCCTTTGACGCCGTGCGCCTCGCACCATAGCTGCCACTGTTGAATACGCTGCTCAATGACCGCATTCACCGGCATGCTATTCAGACAGTCAATCTGGCGATGGCCCAGCTTGTAGAGATGGTTCAGCAATCGCTGAACGGAGGCCGAGGGAAAGAGATTGATGGATGGCAGCCCCTCGGAGGTCATGTCGCTATCCAGGACGACAACCGGCAAGTCCGGATGCCGAAGCCATTTCAGCACCCACGCCGGCATGGGGTCCGGACTTGGCACGAGGAACAGACCGCCAAACCCGTTCATGGCCTCGCGTAGACTGACGTCGTTCCAGTGCGTGTAATAAATAGGTCGAATGACCGCGTTGACTTTCGTGGCGGCGACGGAAGCCTCCCGCCGCCATGCTTCGGCATCCGCCGAAGTCAATCCCGGCACCAGCAGACCCACGTGCAGCTTTGCCGCCAGGCGATGCTTTCCGTTCACCTTGAGGCGGCCATCGGAACCACGGGTCAACACCTTCTTTTGCACCAGTTTCAGCAGTGCCTTGCGGGCCGTCATCCTGGCCACGCCAGTCTCCTCGGCCAGGTCGCGTTCGGAGGGGAACTCCCGGAAAGCATAGTCGCCCCGCCGGATCCGATCCTCAAGCAACATCATGACCGATTGGCTCGCATTCATGAGTCCCATTCTGGCACAAGCCGGCTCAATTGTATACCACTTTGGGTCACACCGCCGGCTTACCAGCCGCCGAGTTTTCTCCATCTCTGAAGTGTCGAATCATCCGGCGAATCATCCGGAGACTGCCTGCTGCCTGCCGAATATGCGCCGGTGCCGCTCCTCCATGATCCGAAGGACCTTGTCCTGCATGTCCGACGGGAGCCGGGACCGCGGCAGTTCCCCCACCATCAGCGCGTGTCTCCGTTTGAACCGCTCGAAGATGCCACCGGCGACCTTGGGGTGAATCCCGAGCGTCCTGGCGAACTGCTCGAAGTCACCCATGTTGATCTCGTTCTGCTTGCCATTCAGTGTCAGGGCGCAGTCCAACTCCCTGGAGACCACGACCTTCGAGCAGACGATGTCGTAGGCCGGCGACAGCCGCAGCCCGCCGCCGGCAGCTTCGAGCATCGAGAAGTTCTTGAGGTGGGCGTCGCCGTTCCCCAGCAGGAAGTTCAGGAGCACGCGCTCGAAGAACAACTGGATGTCCAGTCCGGGGACATCGGACAACTCGCGGATTCGCTTGCCGATCCGCTCCAGCGACCCGCTGTACTTGTCGTCCTCGCCGAGAATCTGCGCGAAGTCCTCGCACCGCAGCTTCTTCCCGTCCGGGGTGCGGTCGAACCGGCGGACGAGATAGGCCGGCGAACCGTCGCGCAGGTCGAACAACCCATGCCGAGGCGTCTCGATCTCCATCAGGCCGGCGATGTTCATGCAGAGGTTCTCGTTCTGCGGAAGTAACGGGAACCGCTCCGTCTGCGGCTTGAGGATGAACTGCCCGCCGGTCGTAACCGGAACCAGGTGGGATCCCTGGCGGGTCATGGACAGCTTGGGCTGGACACCGGAGATGGACATCCGGCCTGCCATCTCCTGCGCCTTCGTCAGGACCTCGCCGTGCGTCAGATCGATGGCCGGCAGCGTCGGCGCCCCGAACAGGCGGCGGAGGCAGGCGGGATGGTAGCGCCCCGCGTCGCCGGATGTCTTCCCGCAGATGTCGCAGCAGTCCTTCATTGCTTGATCCACACGGCGCCGATGCAGTCGCCGCAGGCCTTGACCAGCAGGCCAAACTTGTCCTTGGAGTCGATCTTGAGCGTCTGGCAGACGATGTCGCGGAACCACCCCTCGGGCAGCAGCCCCTTGAAGAACGGAAATAGGGTCTTGCTCTCGTAGGGTTGTGCCTGCAAGGGAAAGGCGACCGCGATGGGGACGCCTCCAGCCAGGTAGGCAGGATCGTACGAGAAGCGGTATCCTTCGCCGGTCTCCTCGATGGACCCGGCGGGCCGATCCTTGAACATCACGCTGGCTTTACGCAGGGGTTTCATGATCCCTGGCCTGATCCTTGGCCGCCTCGACGTGGTAGCCGAACAGTGCGAGCACCTGGTTGACCTTGTCCGCCCTGACCGACGGCTTGCCCTGTTCCAGATCGCGTACGAACCGCAACCCAACTCCGGTCCGTCTGGCCGTTTGTGCCTGCGTCAGCCCAGCGTTCCGGCGCAGTTCCTTGACCTGCCGCCCGAGTGGCGTAGCTATACCCTCTATGGCATCCTGTGCCTTGGCTTTCATCGAGAGTGCATCATAACGGGTATACTTTCTGCGGTCAACCACCAATATTATACCCGTCAAGGGCCATTTATGATGTATTTTGCGTGAGACTATACCCGAAAGTGCCCCTGTTCGTCGTCGTCGGCGATCGCATCGGAAGTGCCCCTCGTTTTTCCCCTCGTCTTCCGTAATCGTCGTCCGTAATCGTCCACCGGATTACCTCTCCGTTTTTTCCATAGCACTCGCGAGAGTTTTCGTCCGCTACTTCTCTGGCGCGGCCTTTTCGCCGTCGCCAGCAAAAGTTGGTTGGACGGTATCCTGCGCCATCGTCTCTATTCTGATCTGGTGCGCTGTGCCCGTATCAGTCACTGACACCACCTTTCCACTCTTGTCCATGGTCACGGTGACGACCTTGAATACGGTCTTCGTGCGGACAGATGTCTTTGCGTCATTTGTTGTTGCTTCCGATTGCGGGGAATGCCAGAAGCGATATGACAACACAGACTGAAAGGACCTTTAGACTGATACTTGGCCACCCGAAGCTTAGCCGATCTCGGCGACCATCGCCGCCATCCGCTCGTAAGCGAATGCCCGCGCCTCCTCAGCGGCCTTGCGGCCTGTCGGCAAGTCCTTCCCGATCTCGACCAGCCGCTCCGCGATCTGCTTGCCGGTGCTGTCGTCGATCTCGAAGATCCACCGATCCAGCCCGACATCCCGCCACATCTGCCCCTTGCGAGTATCGGTCGGCTGACGGAGCAGCACCGCCGGGGTGCCGTTCGCCACCGCCATGATCGGCGAGTGCATCTCCAGGCTGATCACCGCGGCCGCTTTCGCATACACACTCGCCGCCTCGGCCGTCAGCCAGTAGCGGTCGAGCACCGCGACTTTCGGCTTGATCTCCTTGGGCAGCGGGTCGTACAAGAACGGCTTCAGCCGGGGTACTTCGTAAGTCATCTCGGGTACGAGGAACACTTTCCGCTTGAACTCCGTCACCCACGCAACGATCGCCTCCCGCATCTTGGCGTGATCCAGCTCGGCGAACGCCTCGTTGACGGCACTCCGCTCGGGGTTAGGCTTGATCGTCTCCGGTATGGTCTCCCAGTACGGCGTATACCGGAGCCGGGGGACGGCGCACAAGAATTCTCCCGGTGCGAGGTTGTGGGCCTTCAGCAGTCTGTCCGCGGCGGCATCGTCTCGCAGGTCGAGCGCGAACGTAGCATCCGGCCCGAACGCCGCCTTAGGCCCCTTGATGTCGGCCATCTGGAACGCCTTGAGCGAGTCGGTGTCACGGGTGAACACGAACCTCGCCCCGGCCAGGAGATCGCGGTGCGTTTTCAACTCGTCATCGGAAATGGTCACGCCGGCGAACCCGTAAGGCTTGCCCGCCTTCCTCGCCCTCTCGACCTCGGCGGCGCCGACCAGCCCCGGTCCGGACCCGTGGAGGAAGAAGTCGCAGGCTGTCAACGCGGCGTCCTGCTCCGCCTTCTTGCGGGCAACCGTGAGCTTCGGAAACCGAGCCGCCAGGAGTCTCTCGACCTCCGCGCTCAGACCATTCGGCCACAGGGTGACGGTGTCATTCGGCCGATGCTTTTCCAGGAGGGCGAGCATCCCCGGCGTGTGAGCGATGTCGCCGATGTTCACCGTCTGCCAGGACGATCGGAGAAGGATGCGACGGTGAGCGTCTGCCGCAGGAGCGGCGGACGCCGCGGTCGCACCGGTGATCACAGACGCCTGCAACCTACGGCTGTTCACAACGACGCATCCAATGATGGGTTACCCTCCAGTGCCGAACAGTGCAATTGAGCGTACTTCACGGTAAAGACTCCATCAGCACAGTTTGAGCTTACGGTCCCTCCATATACCCGTCAAGCCTTCGACAATGACAACCATGACGATGAAGAGGATGTAGCCATAGTGCATTATGACCAGATCGGTTGTGGTCAGCGAGTCCGATCTGCGAATGACTATCAGCGCCGCCACAATTCAGTGCGTGAGCGTCTCCAGGCCGAGAAGTCGATCATACGGCCCTCCGTCCATGTTGCCGCATAAAACAGGCCAAGGAGTTTCTGCCCCAGTGCCGGACTGAAGCGCCGTCCGTATTGCCGGGTGGCTGACAAACGATTTGGCAATCAGTCGTTTCCCCGTAGCGGGCGTCACCATGGCAACCAAAGCTATCAACAGCCTCTTCATCTGACAGTTCACGGTCAGACGTTGAGACGCCTCCCGGCACTCCACGCCTGCCCTACCCGCTCGCCTATTCGCCAGTACCCGTTGTCCGGCATCGTCAGCGTGAACGGGTCGAGCTTGACGACATCCGGCTTTCCGTCCGTAAGGCAGCCTGCGTCGGCATAGGCTCCCACAATCTCGCCGATGAACAACTCGTCAGCAGCCAGGGCGACGGTTTGGACGAGCCGACATTCCATACACAGCCGGCATTCCTCGATCATCGGAGCGCCGGTCACTTCTCCCTTGAACACCGTGAAGAGGCTGGCCTTGTCCGCCTTCTTGCCGGACACGATCCCGCAGTAGTCGGTCTTCTCCATCAGATCGACGCCGGGGATGTTCACACTGAACGCCTTCGTGTCGTGGATGCCAGGGTTCGTGTGGTGCGTCGTGCCCAAGGCCACGGCGATCATGGGCGGCTCGAAGTTGACCCGCGTCACCCATGCCACGGCGAGGAAGTTTGGCTTGTCGCCTACCATGGCGCCCACCAGTGTCATGGGCATGGGATACGTGAATGCGTTGTTGTCGATCTTCACCTTGCTCATGTTCGCTCTCCGTTGTGGATCCCGATACTTACGCCCCCGGTTTCGCCAATCGCACTCCCATGTCAAAGGCTTTGCGGCAGTCCTCCGGAAACACGGTCTTTCGCCTCTCGGCTTTCGCCTTCGGATCGAACCGCGGCGCCACATACTTTGAGTAGTCATCGAACTGGAGCGTGTCGTAGCTCATCAGCGACTGAACGGGGCCGAAGATCCGCTGCATGAACATCTCGTTACGACTGAACGAACGATCATAGCCCGCCTGCCTCGTCATCTCCTCGGGCGCACCCATGGTGTAGATGAACGCAACCGGTATCCGACGGGGAAACAGCGTCTGAGGATCGCTGGCGTAGACGAGATAGGGAAACACGAGGCGTTCCAGGAAGGAACGCATGAGTCCCGTCATGTCGCCAAGGTAGATCGGGGACCCCAGGATGAGACCATCAGCTTCCCTTATCCTGGCATATAGGGGCGTAAGGCTGTCGTCTACGGCGCATCGTCCGTAGTTCTTGCCGCCCTTCAGCTTGCAGGCGAAACAGCTGATGCAACCTTTGAAGGTGAGGTCGTAAAGATGGATCAGTTCTGTTTCGGCCCCTTGTGAGGCGGCACCCTCAAGCGCCTTCCCTATCAGCGTGGCCGTGTTCCATTGCTTCCGCGGGCTGCCGTTGACGGCGATGATTCTCATGCGAGTACTCCTGACTGACGAGCCGAATCCACGGCCCGGCACCACTTCCGGCGCCGGGTCTTGCGAGCGGGCTTACCGACGGCATACATATCTCGGCAAGCTTCACCATCTCTTCCCGCGCGCCCAATCCACGGGTAGCCATCAACGCCGCCTTGGTTTCTCCCAGTCACCGCAGCATGCCCGCCCTGCGTTCCATAAGTACATGGCATCCGATATCACACTGTAGGTCTTTCGTCTAGTGCGAAGGTTCGACGCATCCGGGCAAATACACCTAAAGAACCTCTTTTTTGACCTTTTCTGGCTCATTTTGTGCTAGTCGGCCGGCTTTTCGCGTGTCTCGAACGACCAAGTCAGCGTAGCGCTTCGCGAGTTTCATGAACGCGGTGTAGCCCTCGACGGCCTGTCGGACGGCTAGCACCTCGCAGCACGAACATAGCGCACCACGCTGCGCCCACCTTCCCAGGACTGGAGGTTGAAGTACCCCGAAAACCGGGAAGATCCACCAACGTGCATCTTGACGTCTCCACCTAGCTTCGGCTACCGTTTCCCCTATGAAAGATCTCTTTCAGGCCGGTCCCAGTGGGTGTGTGCCCGCGTCGCCTGAAAAGCGATTTCTTATCACTCTCACTTCAAGAAGCAAGATTCGCATGGCAGGAGAGGCCATCCCCACCACGACCATCTTCCCTGCCCGCCTCCTCGACGTCACGATGTTCGTCGACGACGACGACGGCTCACCGGCCAGGTTCGACATCCCCGAGGACCTCGACCTCAACCTGAGAGTACGGTCCCTATGCGGGTCATAGCCGGCGGTTCCTCAACTTCCCATGGCATTGGCAGCTCGAGCGGTCGCGATCGGCCTCCGGAGGCGAACCGCGTCGCGCGCCGGCTTGGACGCGCACCTGGTGGTTGCGCTCGCTGTTGCCCGCTTTTTGGGAATAGGGGCGATGGGAGGCGGTTGCGCCGCGGCCGCCCGCGGGGCGGCCCGGGACCCAGGGAGACGCCATGACGGACATGCGAGACGGCGGCGGTCGCCAAACCATTCCGCTGAACAACGGGTGGAGGTTCCGCGCGGAACGAGCGGCGACAGCGTGGGTCAAGGGGGGATGGAGATCCGACGATCCGGCCGTGGACCTTCCTCACTGCTGGAACGACCGCGACACGTTCAAGGTGGGGGTTCGCTACCGGCAGGGCCCGGGTGCCTACGGGCTGCGCTTCGTGCTGCCCCAGGACCTGCCCCCTGGGCAGGACTGTGTCTGGCAACTCCGTTCCGAAGGGTTCTACGGCGTGGGCGACCTGTGGATGAACGGGAAGCGCGTCACCTCGATCAACGGGCAATACCTTGGCCTGCGTGAAGATGTCTCCCTCCATGTGCATCCGGATCGGGAGAACATGATCGGGATCCGGCTGACGAACGTCTATCGGCGGTACGTGCTCCCGGGGAAGCGGGACCCGGACTTCCTCCTCTACGGAGGACTGTCGGGGCGCGTGTGCCTGGTCCGCCTGCCCGCGGTCCACCTGGACGAGCGGAGCCTGCGCGCGGCGTGCGAACACCCCCTCGCGCCGCGCGCCGTGGTGCGCCTGTCGGTGGAGGCCGCCAACGCCCTGGCGACGGCGCAGTCGGTTCGTCTCCGGGCCGCCCTGGTGGGGCCGGACGGCGCGGTCGCGGCGTCGGGGCAGAGCGAACCGACCACCGTGGCCGCGCGCCGAAGCGCCGCCCTCTCCCTCGACCTGTCGGTGGAGCATCCCACCGTGTGGGACCTCGAGCATCCGCTCCTCTACCGAGCCGAGTGCGAACTGCTGGTCGACGGGCATCCCCTCGACGCCGTGGCCACGCCGTTCGGCTTGCGCGAAGCCGTCTTCGACGGGAACCGCGGCTTCTTCCTGAACGGCAACCCCGTGCGCCTCTGCGGCGTAAATCGCCATGAGTCCGTGCCCGGACTGGGCCGCGCCTTGCCGGAGGACCTCCACCGGCGCGATGTGGAACAGATCAGGAGCATGGGGCTCAATTTTGTCCGTCTCTCCCACTACCCGCAGCACCCGGCCTTCCTGGACGCCTGCGACAGGGCGGGGGTGCTGGTCTACGCGGAGATCGCCTCCTGGAAGAGCGTTCGCCCCGGCCCTTGGGCGCGCGCGGCCTGCCGGCAGCTGGAGGACATGATCCGCCGCGATCGCCACCATCCCTCCATCATCCTGTGGGGCCTGGGAAACGAGTCTCGGTCCCGGTGGGCCTTCCGCAGGATGGTGCGGATAGCGCACGCGCTGGACCCCTCCCGGGCCACGGTTTACGCCGAGAACCATCTGCACAGGGGTATTCGGTGGCGCGCCCTGAACCTGACGGATGTGCTGGGAGTCAACTACGAACTGGGGATCCTGGATGAGGCCCACGCGCGCAGCCGTTCCGGGGCCGTGGTCGTCAGCGAGATCAGCAACTGCGCGTACACGCCGCGCGGAGACGAGGCCGCCGAACTCAAGCAGATCGCCGCGATGGAGCGCGATCTGGACCTGCTCGAGCAGAAGCCCTACGTGGCCGGCTATGCCCTGTGGTGCTACGCGGACTATGCCAGCCAGCGGAAGGGCCGTTGCCGCCGCCAGGCTGGGTT
>JAQULY010000131.1 GCA_028718445.1 Kiritimatiellia bacterium | reverse complement strand
CTGGCGCCGGGGCGCGACGTGTGGCCGGATGCCATCAGCAGGCACAACAGCGCCATCCAGGCCGGCAGCAGCCATACGCCCAGGCCGAAGAGCATGTAGCCGGGATAGGTGGACCAGGCGCCGGCGATGCCGATCAGGTTGTTGGGCGGATCGTTGGGCGGTGCGTTCAGTGCGCCGATGTCGCGGTAGTCGTAGCTGATCAGGCTGAGCAACGGGAAGTCCGTCAGCGGCAGCAGCAGGAAGCCAAGCAGGCGCAGCCTGCTGTCGGGCGCCTCGATCTTACGTTTGGAGCGTGATGGTACTTCTGACATGTGAAGCTTCTAAGGTGTGGCGGGCCGCGGCGTCAGCCGCACGGATGGCGGATCGGTGACGGCGCTGTCCAGCGCGATGCCGGCCGGCAGGAAAACGCGTAACGGGACCTCGACGGCGGTGTCATCGCCATCGGCATACACACGCAGATCGTTGGTGGTCAAGCCTTGCAGCGTTTCGCTCAAACCGGTCAGGCGCACCTTCACCAGGGGCGGAGCCGCCACGATGGTGCCGCCGGGCGAGGGACGCGTCGGCAAGGCCAGGCGCACCGGCACACCGTCGAATTCCCGCTGCGCACTTTCGGGAATGATGTCAATGCGGACGAGTATCTCGGCAGGCACGATCTCCGGCTGCCAGGCATCCTCCGGTGGCATGATTGCCACGCGCTGCGTAAAGCTCTGCACGCGTCCCTCCACGTTCACGGGTTCAGGCTGCAGGCTGATGCCGGCGCCGTGCAACCGGTCCAGTTGCAGGCGCGCGCCGCGCACGATCGCGGTGCGGGGCGTGTAATCAACCTCGGCGCGGCCGCGCAGCGGCCGTCCCTGCAGAACCGGCGGGGCGATCGCGAACTCGCGCTCGCCCTGATGGTCGAAGGTTATTTCCACCACGGGAGGGTCAATCATCACGATGCGCAGGCCGGACGCTCCGCGCAGATGACGCTGGCGCAGTTCCTTGTGCTCTGTGCCGCCGGCCGCGCCGGCGCGCGGCGGACGCAACACAAAGCGCGGATCGCGGCGGTCAAGCTGGCGCAGTTCGTTCAGCGAACCGCGGAAGGTAACGCGCACGCTGGCCGGCCTTATGGCCGTCAGGGCGAGGCCATCCTCGTGGTCCACCGTGACGGCCACGGTGCGCGTGTCCGTGTAGCTGATGTTTTCGCGCACCGTGAAGTAAACCACCACGGCCACGCCGAGGGAAATGAGCGCCAGCAGCCAATTGGCGCTCAGCCACAGCAGCAAGCGGATTTTGAGGTCCACTCTCATGGCCGTAGCGTCTCCGTCGCTTCGTCAATATTGTCGTCCACGACGGTATCGTCGCGCGTGGCGGCGCCGTCCCAGACGCGACGCCAGGTTTCCACCAGGCCCTCCTTGGGCAACAGGGCCGTCAGGTAACGCGTCAGGCGCGTCGGCGTCAGGTTGCGGAGCAGCCGGCCCTGGAATGCCATGGCGATGGTGCCGCGTTCCTCGCTGACGACGATCACGACGGCATCCGTCTCCTCGCTCAAGCCGAGGGCGGCGCGATGGCGCGTGCCCAGTCCCTGGGCGGCATCGCTTGTGGCCAGGGGGAAGATGCAGCGCGCGGCCACGATCACGCCGTCGCGCAGGATCGCGCCGCCGTCATGCAGGGGGGTACGTGGGTAGAACAGGGAGGCCAGCAGCTTGGGCACCAGCGGCGCATTCAGCAGCGTGCCGCTCTGGCGGTAACCGTCGAGGCTGATTTCCCGTTCCACGGCGATCAGCGCGCCGATGCGCTGCCGTGCCAGGGACTCGACCACGCCGACCACATGGTCCACCATGGTGGTCGGGACGTTCCTGGTCTGGCCGAACAACAGGCGGCGCCGGCCGATGATGGCCAGGGCCTGGCGGATCTCGGGCTGGAAGATGATCAGTAATCCGAAGAAGAAATAGACGGAGAGACTGCGCAGCAACCAGCCCAGCACCTCAAAATTGAACAGCATGGTCATGACGATCAGACCCAGCAGCACCAGCACCAGGCCCAGCAGCATCTGAGCGCTGCGGGTGCCGCGGAAAAGGCTGCATAGAAAGAAGACGCTGACTGCCAGAATGGCAATCTGCACCAGGTCGCCGAGCTGCAAGTTGCTCCACACGTCCTTCAGATCCCCGATCGGCGCAGCACGGCTTCGCCAATGCTGCGTCCTCCGGTCAGCACTGGTGTCTGACGCGGCCGCCAGCCTTTGCGTCGCCCGTGGGCCAGCATCTGATAACCTTTCGTGAAAACCAGCAGGAAATCGAGTTGGGCGGCGATCCAGTAAACGATGTTGACCAGCCTGGGATTGCGGCCAGGACGGGCCAGCAGCTGGCGCGCCAGTTGCACCCAGAAGCGGCAATAGGTCTTCACTCCCAGTACGTCAAAACCGGTCTTGAGCAGGTCGAACAACTGGCTTTCGCTGTATCCGGCCCGATGGCCGCCGGGGGTGCGCCGGGCGAGCAGACTGGCCACGCCGGCGGTCTTGCGGAAATCGCAGTTAAGAATCAGGTAGCCGGGAGTCTTGAGCACGCGGTGACACTCGCGCACCAGTGCTTCGTCGGCATCCCGGGCGCCGCACAGGTGGCCGCGTCCGACGACCACCACGTCGAACTGTTTGTCCTCGTATGGCAACTCGCCGTTGGCGCCGACCTGCAGCACGGCCTCTCCCAGGATTTCCGAAGCCAAGCGGCGATGCTCGGCGCTGCCGACGGCGGTGGCCCAGTACCCGCCCATCTGCCGCAGGGCGCGACTCGACAGCGGATTGGCAAAGCCGACATCCAAGCACGTGGCCGCGTTGAGATTGATCGTGTCCAGTATGCGCGCGCAGGCCTCCGTCTCGAGGCGCAACGGCAGGGCCGCGCGATAGTCGGCGGTCAGCCGTTCGATGACGGCCGATGGGTCCTGGCGGGAGGCAGGGGCTTCGGTCATGGCTGTGTCTTCAGACGCTCGGCGGCGGGTCGCGATTACCACGGCGCGGAATGGGAACGATCATAGCAGTAGTGTGGAAATGCGTCAAAGCCGGGATTCGCCATGGGCAGACGCCGTGTAACCGCTTGAACATCGCCGTCGCAAGCTGTACGTTATGCGCCATACCCAGTTGCCCATTGCCATACCATCAGATGCACTCCATGACCAAAGCGTTGATTCTGCCGGCATCCGAGATTGCGTCCATCGCGGCGCGCCATCCGACGCCCTTTCATCTATACAATGAGGCCGGCATCCGGGCCAATGCCCGTCGTCTTAAGGCGGCGTTCGCCTGGAATTCAGGCTTCAGGGAATTTTATGCGGTCAAGGCCTGTCCGAATCCGTTTCTGCTGAAGATCCTGAAAGCAGAAGGTTTCGGAGCGGACTGCAGTTCGCTGCCGGAGTTGTTGTTGTCGGAGCGCGTGGGGATCACGGGTGAAGACATCATGTTCACCTCCAACGACACGCCGGCGGAAGAGTTCGTCAAGGCGCGTCAACTGGGGGCCGTGATCAATCTTGACGATCTCTCGCACATCGCTTTTCTGGAACGCGCGGCCGGTCTGCCGGAGCTGGTGTGCTGCCGCTACAATCCCGGGCCGCTCAAGGGCGGCAACGCCATCATCGGCCATCCGGAAGAGGCCAAGTACGGTTTCACGCGCGAGCAGCTCTTCGAGGGCTACCGGATGTTGCGCGATCGTGGCGTGCGGCGCTTCGGGTTGCACACGATGGTGGCATCCAACGAACTCGATCCGCAGTACTTCATAGATACCGCCGAGATGCTGTGTTCCCTGGCGTCGTCGCTGTCGCGAGAACTGGGCATAACCTTCGAGTTTCTCAATCTCGGCGGAGGCATCGGCATTCCATACCGGCCGGAGCAGCGCGCGGTGGACCTCGATGCGGTTGGGGCCGGCATCCGCCGGGCCTACGAGCGGCAACTGCTCGGATCGGGGCATCCGCCCCTGAAGGTCTGCCTCGAATGCGGACGCATGGTGACAGGCCCCTATGGATGTCTGGTCACCCGCGTGCGCCACATCAAGCGCACTTACAAGCAGTATGCCGGACTCGACGCATGCATGGCCAACCTGATGCGGCCGGCGCTATACGGCGCCTACCACCACATCACCGTGATCGGCAAGCAGGATAAGCCCTGCGATCGCGTTTACGACGTGACCGGCTCGTTATGCGAGAACAACGACAAGTTCGCCATTGACCGCGCTCTCCCCGAGCTGGCGCCGGACGATCTGCTGGTCATTCACGACACCGGCGCGCACGGTCATGCCATGGGCTTTCAGTACAACGGCAAACTGCGCTCGTCCGAGTTGCTGCGCCGCGAGGATGGCACGGTCGTGCCGATCCGCCGGGCCGAGACGCCGGAAGACTACTTCGCGACGCTCGATTTCGGGTCGCTGGCGCGTTTTGAGGCTTGATCGCGGCCCGCGGCCGATGTTACCCTCTAAGCGTGATCATTTCCCCTGTAAAGGCCAGTGCGAGGAACCATGCTCTGGCAGGGGGCGATGTATGGAAGGGGTAGCCCTTTGAGTTCGAAGGATCTGAAGACATGCTGCGCCGGCACAGGTCCGGCATCCGCACCGTGCCGCTTGGCGGTCGTGCTGTTGTGCGTTGCGCTTATGGCGGTCTCTTCCGGCTGCGGCCTGTTCCGCGGCCTGTGGACGGCGGATGGGGCTTCCGAGGAAGCTTCGTTGGATGGTGCTCTGGCCGGCATGGTGCCTCTGCCATTTGAGGGATCTGGCGGCAAGATGACCGCCGAGGACGAAGCGGACGCGGCCGCGGCGGCGGCCGCTGCCGCCGCCGCGGGCGATAGCGGCGCGCATTTCAGCAGTTCCGGGGATCCCGTGTTGCGCCCCGGCTTGGTGGTTAAGATTGCGGTAATGGTCGGGGAGAAACAGGAGATTCCGGAGGCCCGCGCCCAGATATCCGACAAAGGCGATATTACGCTGCCCCTGGTTGGCAAGGTGGCTTGCGACGGCATGACTCTGCCGGACTTGAAGGCCAAGCTCACACGCCTGTACGACGGCTACATGAGAAACCCCGAAGTATCGGTCGAGTTTCACTACGACGATCGCAGCGATTCGCCCTGGGGCAAAGTGCTGGTGCAAGGGCGCGTCAAGGGCGAGGGTTGGGTGAACATGCCGCCCACGCGCGACATGACGGTCAGCCGGGCCATTCAACTGGCTGGCGGATTTGACACCAGCGCCAAGAAGCATTCCATACTGGTAACCCGTCACCTGCCCGACGGCAAGACCAAGCAGTTCCGGGTGGACCTGATGGCGGTTGGTAAGCATGGCGATATCGACAATGACATCAAGCTCGAACCGGGCGACGTCATCTATGTCCCGGAATCGCGATATTGAACTTGTCTCAACGCACTGGTATGTGGTAAGAATTACTCCTATTAGTGGCAGTTGTGTGACGCGCCGGGCAGGGGTGCCGCCGGTGGCGTATGTCGCGCGGCGTTTTTGAGGGCGGGGAATAACCATGAGAAGAAACATTGCCTTGCTGTCGGTCATGGGGTTGTGCGTCGGTCTGGCCGGCATTGCGCGCTCTAACGAGCAGGTCGGCGCGGCGGCCTCCGATCCCGGAGCGATTGCCGGCATAGTCGGCGCCATGGGGGCGGGGGATGTCGCTCCTTTCGCCGGGCAGGTCATGGACGCGATCGCCAAGATGCCTCTGGCGCCAAAGCGCAGGGTCAGGCAAATGGCCGTCGCCGCGGAGGCGTTTCTGAATGCTTCCCCGGAGGGCCAGCAGGCGGTGCTGATCGGCTGGGAACTCGGCAATGTGCCGCCGCGCCTGTTGCCGGGGCTGGTTGACGCCTTCAAGCCCGCCGTGTCCGCCCTCACGTCCAGCCTGGACGCCGCGGCGCACGCGGCCTTTACCGCGAAGGTGTTGACAACCATAGACGGCTTGAGCCTGGACGACGAGAGCAAGACCATTGCCGCCACCTTCGCCCTGGTGCTGCTGGCTCGCTCACAGACGCCCGAAGAGACCGAAAAGTACCTGGCCGCGGCTGTGGCCGTGCTGCCGGAAAGCTACCGCGACGAGGTCGCGGCTGCCGCGCCTTCGGCCTTGAACGGCGACTACACCATGCTGCTGGGGCCGGAGGCGGAGACTTTCAGGCTGGTGTCACCCGACGCCAAGGTCACCAACGCCGTGGTGCAGGTGGGCGTCATGACCACCCGTGAAACGGCGCCGCGTACGGACGATGAGACGATCTTCATCGATGTCGGGCTGGAGCGTCCCAGCGTGTTGCCGATAGGCGAAGGCGGCACGTCACCTTCGCCCAGCAGTCCGGTGGTGCCACCGCCGTATAAGGGACAGTTCTGAGATACGGCTGCAGTTTTTTCGCAAGCATGAAAGGCGTCTTGATGAACACTCGCAACACAATTGGCGGCGGCATCGTTTTGTTGTTCCTGGCCGGGGTTGGAAACCTGTGGGGGCAGAGCAACACCGGCACGCCCGAACTCGACAGCGGGGGTGTCTGGCTTGGTCCGCTGAACATATCGCCGTTCCTGAACGCCAGCGTGCTGTACGATTCCAACGTGGACTTCGTGCGCGAAGGCGAAGAGGACACGCTGGAGGGCGAGGCGCGCGACAAGGATACACGCGGGTTCTGCCTTCAGCCGGGCGTGGACCTGATGGTGCCGGGCAACGGCTGGCAACTTGACGGCCGGGCTTATTACCAGCTTGAGGACTATAGCGCAGAGTCTGCCGAGTCGCGCGAGGACTGGTCCGAGACGCTGAGCTGGTACTGGGAGTCCGATGCCGGCACGGGACTGCGCTTGAGCGAAATGATGCAGCAGGTAACGCACGACGACACCGACTTTGCCGATCGCTGGAATGATCGCAACGAGATGCGTTTCAGCGGTGACTTCGGCCGACGCCTGACAGAAAAGACCGATATCGGGCTGGTAGGTTACTACCACGAGCTGACCTACGATGACGAACAGTTGTTCGACTGGGAACGCTACGGCGGATCGCTCACCATGGGTCTCCAACTGACCGACAAGACCGATGGGCTGCTCGTGGGCGGCGTCACGTCGCACTCCTCCGAAGATCAGGACGGCAGCGCCGAGTCGCTGTGCATCAACGCCGGTTTTGCCTCGCGCGCCACCGAAAAGACCGCCTATCGCACCACCATCGGCGTGGAGCGCTACACCGGGTTCGAGGACGACGACAGCCAGACGGGGCTTTCCTACGATCTTGGCCTTTCCTGGCGCGCCGCCGATTACATGATGTTTAACCTGAGCGGTCGCAGTTCCTACGAACCGGCCGAGGATGTCGGGCAAAACTCGATGCTTGTCTCGACCATCGGCGCGAACATGAACTACCGTCCCATGACGCGTTGGGAGCTGATGGTGGGCGGCGCCTACCGTCGCGAGGACTACATCAACAAGATCGAGGTCACCGATATGGCGCCGACGACGGTTGACGTGGGCGGCGAGAGCCGCACCGACGATCAGTTAAGCGGTCAGGCGCGCATCGTTTACGGCGTGAATCAGTATGCCTCGCTGTTCCTCGGCGGCGTCTACACCTACACCGTCTCCTCGATAGACGAATTCGATTACACTCGCTGGCGCCTGAACGCCGGCGTTGCCTTGCGCTACTAAAAGGCAACATGCGGTTTGCCCTCCCCAGAATCGCCGTTCTGTTGCACCTGTCATTGCTCGTCGTCTACCTCGCATGGGCGCGCGGCGGCGCCGCGCGTCTCGGTCTCTACCTGCCGCTGCTGTGGCTGGTTCCGGGATTGCTCGAGATGACGCTGCTCTTCCCACCCTTGCGCAAGCACGAGACGGAGGCCGAGGCGCGATCGCGCGTGCGCCGGCAACTCGTAAAGGACCCCCTGTTTCACATCGGACTGGCACTGCTGCTCTTCATGGCGCTACAGTTGCTCAACGGCCCACGCGTGTCCGTATTTGACACCACGCGCGGTCAGTGGATGCTGGCCGCGGCGCCTGTGCCGTGGCTGCCATTCTGCATGCAGCGCGGCGAGGCCGCGCAGGGACTCTTCTGGTTCGGCACATCCTGGGCCGCCATGCTGGCGGTGCGCCATGGCCTGACCCGGAAAGCCAGAATCAACCTGATCGAGATTGTCGTGTTGTCCGCCGGCTTGCTGGCGCTCTTCGGCCTGGTGCAATACGCCAGCGGAACGAACCGGATGTTCTGGACGCTGCCGATGACCACGCCGTTCTTCGCGACCTTCAGCTATGCCGGGCACGCCGGTGCCTTTTTCGCCATCAGTTTCCTGGCTTCCGGCGGCCTGTTGATCGCTGCTTGCGCCGATGAGGCCTCGCGCGCGCGGGTGTGGCGCCTGTCGGTCGCGACGCTGCTCAACCTGCTGGGTGCAACCTTTGCCCTGGCATATGGTCCTCTGCTGATCGTCTGGATCGGGGTGGCGTTGGGCACGGTGTATGCGCTGTTCCACCTTCTGCCGCTTCAGGAAGGCTCCGTGCGCCTGCGCACTTTCGCGGCCATTCTGCTGACAGGCGGCATCCTGGCCTTTCTGCACTTCGTGGCCTATCCCGACAACGCCGTGCACGCGCGCACGCGACAGTTGTTGACGGGCGACTACCGGGCGGGCGGATGGGTGCAGGAACGGGAGACTCTGAGGCGTGTGGCGCTGCGCGTGTGGCGGCATCACCCTCTCTACGGCGTGGGCACCTGGGGGTTCCGGCAGCAGGCCGGGATGTATCTGGACGGCGACGAGTGGACGCGCCTGCGTACCGACGACCCGCTGACCTGCCATAGCGATCCGCTGCAGTTTCTTTGCGAACTGGGCGTACTTGGCGTCGGCCTGCTGCTGGCCGGACTGGCCGTGCTGGCGGCGCCCGTAGCGGCGCGCCTGAAGTACGCTGTGCTGTCCGCCGGCGGAACCGGCCGGACCTGGCAGCAGCGTTTTCCGCCGGCCGCCGTGGGCACGCTGTGCGCCCTATTGACCGCGTTTGTGCTGGGCGCCTATGATCTACCTTTCAGGAACCCGCTGATTCTGCTGGTCTGGTGTATGCTGTTGGCTGCGCTGCCCTCGCTCCTGCCAAAGCCGCAGGCGGTCGTCGTGGCGGCCGCCGGCGAATACGCATCGCCGGAGGCGGGCACGCGCGCCGGAACATCCCATCGGCATGCCCACGGCAGCAGTAGACAGCGTCATGAGAGGCAGATGGCGACCGCGCGACGCGCAACGGACCCGCAAACATGAACGACCGCATGGAAACTGAAGAGACCTCTGACCAGGCCGGCTCGGACACCGCCGGCACGCAACCGTCCGCGCGCAATCCGCGGCAGGAGGGATCGCGTTCGCCCGCGTACTACTACGGCAGGCAGCCCGTCTATGGCGGCGGCGCGGCTTACGGCTACGGCGGCATGGCCGGCAACTACGGCATGCCTTACTATGCCGGCGGCGAGGGTGACAGCGGTGGCGATTCGTTGCTGGGGTCGCTGACTTTGCAGCGCGTCCTGCGCGTCATCACGCAGAAGTGGCCAACGCTGGTGGTGGCAGTCCTGCTCGGGCTGGGTGGCGGTTTCGCGTACTACAAGACCGCGCCTGTTTCCTACAAGGCCTTCAGCACCATCGAGATGCAGGTGTGGCGCCCCCGCGTCATGCCCACTCCCGACGTGCTGATGCGCGATCCCAACACGCAGGGCTCGTCGGACGAAATCTTCAACACGCGGCTGGCCAAACTGAGGAGCCGTGAGTTGATCAAGAAGGTGCGCGAGTCAGTGCGGGCCGAATTCCCCGCGCTCAAGGACATGGCTGACCGCGAAGTGGACCAAATGCTGTACGAGCAAGTGGAATTCACGTTGCAGCGCCGATCGAGGCTGGTGCTCATTTCCGCCCGGCACGGCAGGGCGGACGTGGCCGCGGCGATCGCCAACGCCTACGCGCGCACGGCCGAAGACGATGCCATGGCGCAGAACAAGGCGGAGTCCGATAGAGCCGTGGCCTTCCTGGGCGCCAGCCGCGATGCCAACGAGCGTCTGGTTGACAAGGCACGCGACAGCATCCTGAAGTTCCGCGTTGACAACGACATTGACGTAATGGAGAACAAGAAGAAGGCGCTGGACGCCGCGCTGCAACTGCTGTCTGGCGAACTTGCCCGCGCCGAGTCGGAACAAAAGCGCGCCAGCGAATTGCTGGCCCTGTTAAACACTATTCAGAAGACGCCCGACAAGATCGGCCCGCTGCCCGAGGTCGTGCCGCGGGCGTCCGAAATCGCCCAGGCCCAACAGGCCTTGCAGAACGCCATAGTGGAGCGCGACGCCAAACTGCTGCGTTACACCGACAAGCACCCCGAAGTGGTTGACCTGAACAACACCGTGGAAGTTTGCCGCAAGCAATATATGGAAGCCGTCTGGCGCGCGCGCGACACGGCCGTCATCAACCTGGACGTGGTCAACACGATGCTCAAGTGGATGCGGGAGGAAAAGGGCAAGAAGGAGAAAGAGAGCGCGGAACTGGGCGAGAAGATCGTGTCGGCGCAGGTGGAACTGGATAAGCTGACGCGCGAGTACCAGATCAGCGAAGAGAGCTATCGCGCGATTCTGCGCCGCATGGAGGAGTTGCGCCTGGCCAGCGACGAGTCCTCCGCCACCGTCAAGGTCGTTGAGGAAGCCCTGCCGCCGCAACGCCCGGTGAGCCCCGATCCGCGCGTGGCTTTCAGCACCGGGCCGGCGGTGGGGTTGTTGCTGGGACTGCTCTTCATTCTGCTGTTGGACCGGCTGGAGGACCGGGTTACCAGCACCGCCGATATCGAGCAGCATATGTCCACCAAGGTGTTGGCGCTGATTCCGCATGTGCCGCGCGTCAAGCGCGACGATCTCGTCACCATGAGCGCCAACAAGAAGTTCAGCCGGCTGGCCGAGGCGTTCGCCGGGCTGCGCGGTCTGCTGGAATCGCCGCGCTACCGCGATCTCTCCCAAGTCATGCTGGTGGTCAGCACGCAGCCCGAGGAGGGCAAGACAATCACCTCCGGCAACCTGGCGATGACCTACGCGATGGCCGGGCAAAAGACGGTGCTGGTGGACTTCGATCTGCGCCGCCCGCGCATCGGACGCGTCTTCAAGGTCAAGGAGCACAAGCAGTCCAGTCTGGTGGACGTGTTGGACGCGGGCGATCCGGCCGCCTTCGCAACCCTGCCGATGCCGTCAGGCTACGAGAACCTGGATCTGGTCACCTCGCGCGCCAGCGCGCACATCAGCCCCGCCAGTATCATGGGGTCAGGCATCGTGCCGCAGTTCTTCGAGTGGGCCAGGAAGAGATACACGCGCGTCATCGTGGACTCTCCGCCTTTCGGTCTGGTCAGCGATGCCGTCGTGCTGGGCACGCTCAGCGATGGCGTGATCCTGGTGTGTCGCCCCGATCGCAGCCGTTACCGCGCCATCCGACACGCCATACGTCAATTCATGGAATCCGGCGCGCGTCTGCTCGGCGTGGTGGTCAACGATGTCGACTTCGGGCGCAGTTCGGCCTTCAGCAACTACGACTACCGCAACTACGGCTACGGTTATAACTCGCGCTACGGACGTTACGGCCGTTATGGCTACGGCTACGGCGGCTACTACAAGCGCAGCCTCGACAATGTGACGCCGGCGGCCGGTCAGGCCGACAGTGGCGCCGCACTGGATGAAGGCGACGAAGCTCCTGCGCCCGCTCCCAGCGTGCTCGACGTGGACGACGAGGAATGAGCGTCGCGTCGCGCTAACCCGCGACGATCACGCGTATTCCGAGACGTTCGTAGCGCAGGCGGCTTTCGCCCACGCCCGTGTCGGTAATCCAGGCGGTGACTTCGCGCAAGTGTCCGTGTTGGACCAGGGCGGTGCGCCCGATCTTGCTGCTGTCGGCCAGCACGTAGGTGTGATGCGCGCGCGCGCGGATGCTGCGGTCTACCTGCGCCAACTGCATGTCGGCCGTGTAGAGTTCGCCAGTGTCGCCGATACCATCCGCGCCCTGGAAGGCGGTGTCCACGGCAAAGCTTTCAAGCGCCGTC
>JAQULY010000130.1 GCA_028718445.1 Kiritimatiellia bacterium | reverse complement strand
CTTCTCCCACAGCAGCCCGAGCGGGCTCTGGGGTGTGCCTTGATGGGGGCCGCTGTATTAACCGAATGGTGGGAGTCATTTGCTTGTGGGATGCGGTAGAATCGTCATAGGGAAATCAAGACGAGGGCAGAACCCCGAGGGCGAGTATAGACACGAGAGACGACTCTTTTCCTTTGGCCCCGTAAGTGCTGGTGGGGTAGAACAGGGGCTGGGTGGTTTGGGCGTATGGCGGGACGGGGGATTTGCTGATGGCAGGAAGAACCAGACAAGGCGGGAAGACGGCGGACGGCGGGAAGAAGCCGATCTTCCAGTATGAGCACACGGACAAGAAGCGGGTGAACAACCCGCCCGTGGGGCTTGTGGACGCGAAGTCCGACGCCGTCGAGGGGAAGAAGAACTACGCCTACGATCCGCACCTCGACCCCACGTTGGTCTGGGCCGGCAAAACGGAGCGGACGAGTTTCGAGGTGCCGCCCGTCTCCCTGCACGTCCACGAACGCATTGACCCGCGCTCGATCCTGGAGGCCGTCCGCAAGAAGAACGGTAACAACTACGAGCAGCTCTCACTCTTCAACTCCAAGAGCGAGAACCCGCCGCTACGCGAGGCGATCGACTTCTACAAGCACGCCCACAACTGGAGCAACCGCCTTGTCGCTGGCGACAGCCTGCTGGTTATGAACTCCCTGCTGGAGAAGGAGGGCATGGCCGGCAAGATTCAGATGGTCTATTTCGATCCGCCGTATGGCATCCGCTACGGCTCCAATTTCCAACCGTTCGTCAACAAGCGGGATGTGAAGGATGGAAAGGACGAGGATCTGACCACCGAACCGGAAATGGTCAAAGCCTTTCGGGATACTTGGGAACTCGGTATCCACTCATACCTAAGCTATCTGCGGGACCGCTTGCTCCTGGCGAGAGAACTGCTGGTGGATTCCGGCTCTGCATTTGTGCAGATATCCGACGAGAACGTTCACCACGTTCGGGAGATTATGGACGAGGTGTTTGGTGCTGCGAATTGCGTGTCCCTTATCAGCTTTGCAAAGACCTCGGGAGCGACAGCTCGCGTTTTGGCCACTACATGCGACTATCTATTGTGGTACGCCCGTGACGCGCAGAAGCTGAAATACCGCGAGCTGTTTCTTGATAAACAGGCATTTGGCGAAGGGGCTGCGGGCTATAGTTGGCTGGAAAGTCCCGATGGCTCACGCCGGAAGCTCAGTCAGGTGGAGATGGCGACGGCATCTGCGCTGCCGCCTGGGACTCGGCTCTTCAAGGCAAGTGACCTGACATCCCAACGTCAGGGACGTCCTGCGGGGCCGGGTTCCGCGATGCACTTCCCCATAGAACTTGATGGGAAAACGTACCTGCCCCCGGGGCAGAGAGGTTGGACAACAACACGCAGTGGAATCGAGCGCCTCGCATCGAAGAAGCGGCTCTTTGCAGTTGGGGACACGCTGAGTTATGTGCGGTACTTCAGCGATTTTCCTTGTTACCCGATCTCGAACAGTTGGACAGACACGGGAATAGCGGGCTTCGCTTCTGACAAAGTGTATGTGGTCCAGACCAGCACTAAGGTCACACAGCGATGCCTGCTGATGACCACCGACCCTGGTGATCTTGTTTTGGATATTACCTGTGGCAGCGGGACTACTGCCGCCGTCGCCGAGCAGTGGGGCCGGCGATGGATCACCTGTGACACCTCGCGGGTGGCCTTGACCCTGGCCAAGCAGCGCCTGATGACGGCAATCTATGACTTCTACCGACTGGCGCATCCAGATGAGGGAGTCGGAAGCGGCTTCCAGTACAAGACCGTACCCCACATCACGTTGAAGTGCCTTGCGAACAACGAGCCGTCGTCGCAGGAGACGCTCTACGATCAGCCGTTGACCGACACGGGCAAGGCACGCGTGACCGGCCCCTTCACGGTGGAGGCCGTGCCGGCCCCCATGGTTAAGTCGCCCGGCGAGCTGGCCGGCGACACACCTGTCGCGACCATGCCGGCCGACGAATCGGTAGCGCGCTCTGGCGCGACGGTGCGGCAGGACGAGTGGCGGAACGAGTTGCTGCGGGCCGGTATTCGGGGCAAGGGCGGGCAGATGATTCGCTTTTCGCGCATCGAACCGATGCCGGGCACGCGCTGGCTGCACGCGGACGCCGAGACCAAGCCGAATGACGACGGTACGGCGCAGGTGCACGAGGGCGCGGCCATGGAGCGCCAGCGCGTGGTGGTCTCCTTCGGACCCGAACACGCGCCGCTGGAGCAGCGCCAAGTGGAGCAGGCGCTGGAAGAGGCGCGGAAACTCGTGCCAAAGCCGCAGATCGTCGTTTTCGCCGCGTTCCAGTTCGATCCCGAGGCGGCCAAGGACATCGACGAGATCAACTGGCCGGGGATCATGGTCCTCAAGGCGCAGATGAACGCGGACATGCTCACCGAGGACTTGAAGAAGAAGCGCGCCAGCAACGAGAGTTTCTGGCTGATCGGTCAGCCGGATGTGACGGTGCGCCAGATCAAACGCGGCGACCGGCAGGGCGAGTGGGAAGTCGAGATTCACGGCTTCGACTACTACAACACCAAGACCGGCCAGATCGAATCCGGCGGCGCGGATAAGGTCGCCGTCTGGATGCTCGACACCGATTACGACGGTCGCAGCCTTTTCCCGCGCCAGGTGTTCTTTCCCATGGCCGGCGAGAAGGAAGGCTGGTCCAAACTGGCCCGTAACCTCAAAGCCGAACTGGATGAGGCGCTGATCGAGGCCTACCGCGGCACGCTTTCCCTGCCATTCGAACTCGGCAAGTTCAGCCGCGTGGCCGTCAAGATCGTTGACGACCGGGGGATTGAGAGCCTGAAAGTAATCCACATCGAGTAGGACGCGGGCCATGAGCACACGCATTACGGGCATCAAACTCCAGAACTTCCGCGCCTTCCAAAGCGCGATTGAGGTGCGGGTGCGCCCCATCACGGTACTGATCGGACGGAACAGCGCAGGCAAGTCCTCCCTTCTCAAGTTCCTGTTGATGTTGCGGCAGACGCTTGAGTCACAGGGAGACGACTTCTTCGTGACCGAAGGCGAACACGTTCACTTGGGAACTTGGGCGGACCTAAGGCACACGTGTACGCGTGAAAGCGGAATGATCGATTCGGCCCTCCATTACGTGTTTGAGATGGAGACGGAGGACCTGCCGAGACCTGAGGTTCGCCAGTTGTGGAAAGCCGCAAGCAGGGCCGATATCGTTACGGAGACTGCCGCCAAGTTCATACTGCATGCCGAGTTGCTGAAGCAGCCACCTCGCAAGGAGTCAGAGACCGGCCATGTCTCTGTCAAAGGGGCCGTCCAGTATGGTTCGAAGTTCAGCAACGGCCGGCATGATGTGGAATGCACGGCTGGAAGTGAGCGGCTGTTTGCGAAGTCAGCCCGCAATCTGCAGGACACCGGCTTTCTCCGTTTCGGGCAGCGGGAGGAGAGCATCGCAAATCTGCTCGAGAATGTTGCGGCGGAACGCTTCCTGGAGCCTCTCCGGCATACGTTCATTTCCCAGCGTCATCTGTCGCCTATCCGGGAGGAGTCGCAGCAAACGGTGCAGATGACCAGCCCGCCTGCCGGGGACGTCGGGCACCGTGGTGAGTATGCCATCCCGCACCTCTGGCGTCTGTGGAGCCGAGAGGACCTGCGAGCGCAATGGGACTTCGTGGCCCAGTCGGCGGCTGCCGTGGCAGAGGTTGACAACATCGAGTTCAAGTCGCAGGTTGCGAGATTGCTGACGAAAGTGACGGCGCAGAACCGTCGCACGGGGGCCACCTGTTCGCTTGGCGACTTCGGTTTTGGCGTCAGCCAATGCCTGCCCATTTTCGTTCAAGGAGCCATGCACAGCCCCGGTCAGTTGCTGTTGGTTGAGCAGCCCGAGGCTCAGCTTCACCCCACGGCGCAGCTTGAACTCGGCAGTTTCTTCGCCGCGCTCTGGAAGGATCGGAGGGTGCCCAGCGTGATCGAGACGCACAGCGGGAACATCCTGCTGAGGCTCAGGAAGCTAGTGTCGCAAGGTGAACTGACTCCAGAGGACATCTCTGTTGCCTACTTCCATGTGGACAATGTGTCGAGAGAGAGGGGAAGCCCCATCAAGGCCGTCTGCGTGAAGAACCTGGACATTGGGCTCGATGGCTCGATGGAGAAGGGACTTCCGATGGAGTTCTTTGGGGCAGACATCAGAGAGGCACTTGACTTCGGAAGAGGGACGCCGTGACCGACGCCATGGTCTTCGACGCAAATGTTCTGGAACACCTGTTTGATCCGTGCCTTAACGCGGACCGTCACATCGACAGTCTTCTAAGGAAGTGCGCCCAGCAACAGAAGAAGCTGGGCATCGACCGCCCCGCGGCGGGAACCAAGGGACGAATCATCGCCGAGTACGAGCACCGTCTACAGTTTCATAGGCATGCAATCGAAGAAGATCAACTCCGGTCTCAATGGCTCCGATATCTTCTCGTTCTTGCCGAACGTGTTGACGTCACGGTTGACCTAGCCGACGGACTGGGCACATGCATTGCTGCAACGCTGAACCGTGTTGGGGCCGAAAGGTCGGATCACGTCTATGCATATGTAGCCTGTGCGTTGAATAGTGTGATGGTGTCCGACGACGACCGTCACATCACTCGGCAGCGCAACAATCTTCGCCGTTGTGCCCACCGCGCGGGGAGTAATGACACAGATTTTGTGAGTTCTAATGTCGCCGAATCTATGATGTGAGCGCATAATGGCCATTAAAGGCATAACCCATTTAATTGTCAACTCGCCGTACGAGGAGCCCAAGCGCTACTGGCATTACCAGCGGCAGACGCAGAACTTTGCCTTGAAGCGCGGACGACGTCCGGCGGGATATGTCATTGCGTCCGAGAGTGCAAGATCGTTTGACGATCCCGGTCGTTTCATTCCCATTGAACTGGTGGAGCAGATTCGGACACGGGTGAAGGCATGGAAGGACGCGGGCTATCCGGGAGTGACCGGTATCACGCGCCGGCTGCTGGAGCACTGGAACGACCAGAATCAGCGTGAGGGGAAGCGCTTCTTCTTTTGTCAGCTTGAGGCGATCGAGAGTATCGTCTGGTTGGCCGAGTCCCCGCCGTCCGAGCGGGTCGGTATCGACATTCCACGCGACGGAGGACCTTTCCCCCGCTGGTGCTGCAAGCTGGCCACCGGGACCGGCAAGACCATCGTGATGGCGATGGCGGCCGCTTGGAATATCCTGAACAAGGTGACCTATCCGCAGGATGACCGGTTCTCGAAGCACATTCTGGTACTTGCGCCCGGCTTGACTGTCAAGAGCCGGTTGCAGGTGCTGCTGCCCTCCGCCGACGGGAACTACTACGACGAGTTCAATATTGTCCCCTCAGGACTGCGCGAACAACTGCGGCTTGGAAAGATCCTCGTCCATAACTGGCACAAACTGAGTTGGGAGACGGACGAGAAGATCAAGCGTCGGCGTAGCGTGGACAAGCGCGGGGCCAAGAGCGACGAGGCCTACGTGCGCGGGGTGTTGGGCGAGATGGCGAGCGCCCGGAACATCCTGGTGTTCAACGACGAGGCGCACCACGCGTGGCGCGTGAATCCGGAAGCGAAGAAGGCCAAGATCGACCGTCTGCTGATCGAGGAAGCCACGAAGTGGGTGGGCGGTCTGGACCGCATCTACTATGCGCGCGGCATCCTGCGCTGTCTGGACTTCTCCGCAACGCCGTTCGCCCCGAGCGGCAAAGTCAGTTCCGAGGAGGCGCTCTTCGGGTGGATCGTCAGCGATTTTGGCCTGAACGACGCGATCGAGTCGGGGCTGGTCAAGACACCCCGTGTGGTTGTTCGCGATGACGGCATGCCGGATGTGCGCACGTACAAATCCAAGCTTTACCACATCTACGAGCACGTTCGCGACGACCTGACCCGAAAAGCGGAGGTTTACGAACCCCTGCCGGACCTTGTCCTGAATGCCTACCTGTTGCTTGGCAAGGACTGGCTTGCGACAGCTCAGGAATGGGAGAGACTGAACTACCCCACACCGCCCGTCATGATCACGGTTACCAATCGGGTGGAGACCGCAGGGCGGATCAAGCACGCTTTCGACAATCATATAGTGCTGATTGACGAACTGTGTCGGCCGGACCGGACGCTCCACATCGACTCCAGCGTCCTGGACAAGGCGGAGGCGATGGACGAGGAGAAGTCGGGAGCCGAACCCGCATCGTCGGATGGCGATGACGATGAACCGCAACAGAGAAAGTTGACCAAGGACGAGCAAGCCGAGTTGCTGCGGAGGACGGTGGATACCGTTGGGCGCGTCGGCGAACCCGGCGAGAAGGTTCAGAACGTGATTTCCGTGGGCATGCTCTCGGAAGGGTGGGATGCCAAGACCGTCACGCACATCATGGGGTTGCGGGCGTTTTCCAGTCAGTTGCTATGCGAGCAAGTTGTGGGGCGCGGCCTGCGCAGAACCAGTTACGATACCTTCACGACCTTCGACGACCCGGAGACACAGGCGCAAGAGAAGGTGCTGAGCCCCGAATACGTGAACATTTTCGGCATCCCGTTCACCTTCCTGCCGCACGAGGGGGACGATGACGGACCGCTTCCACCCCCGCCGCCAAAGACCCGTATCGAGGCGGTACGTGAAAAGAAGGCCTTCGCTATCTCATGGCCTTGCGTCTTGCGGATCGACCATGTATATCGTCCGACCCTTGAACTCAATCTTGCCAAGGTTCCGGTGCTCTCCCTGAATGCCTCCGACCGCATCGAGAACGCGGAGATGGCCGCAACCGTGGCCGGCAAACCGAACATGGCGATTCTGACGCAGATCGATCTTGCCGCCTTGGCTGAACGCTTTCGCTTCCAGAAGATCGTCTTTGAGGTTGCCCGCGACGTATACGAGCAGATGCGCCCATCGTGGAAGGGAAACCGTGAGAACCTACTGGCGCAAGTCATTCAACTGGTCGAGAGGTTCATCGTTTCCGCTCGACTGGAGATAGATCCGCCGCTTTTCTACCAGGATCCGCTCAAGCGGCGCGTCATGCTCACCCTGAACATGCAGCGCATTGTTCAGCACATCTTCGACCAGATACGCTGTGAGAACACGCTGGAACTGGAGCCGGTGTTCGATTCCAACAAGCCGATACGTTCAACCGAGGACATGCAGACCTGGTTCACCGGCAAGCCTTGTGTCGCCGCTGCGAAGAGTCATGTCAACCTGTGTGTGGCCGATTCCACATGGGAAGCCCAAGCAGCGTACGAACTCGACCATAATGAACACGTCGCCGCGTGGGTGAAGAATGACCATCTTGGCTTCGATATCAGCTACGTCTTTGGCGGCGTCTTTCACAAGTACCGGCCCGACTACCTTGTCCGACTCCAGAATGGCGCCACTCTCATCATTGAGATGAAAGGACAAGACACACCCAAGGACAAGTCCAAGCGGCGCTACATGGAAGAATGGTGCAAAGCAGTCAACGCTCATGGCGGCTTCGGGGTATGGCGAACGTCTTTGTGCCTAAAGCCGGATGACCTCCCCACCTGCATCGCCGGTAGCACCGCTCAATAGAACCGGACATTGTCCAGAGGTGCAGGAGGAGCATTCGATGGCTGTGGGATCGCCCGTCACATCACGCTTCGGCTGGATAGATTTCGCCGATGATGACCGGCAGCGGATGCTGGACATCCTGAAGCTCTTCGCCGTGCGTGACACACGGGACGAGTTGGGCATCGGGACCGTTCGCAACGCATTCGCCGACTACTTCTTTCCCGGCACGACGACGATCCAGACGCGGGCAAGATACTTCCTTATGGTCCCGTGGGTCTACCAGGAGGCGGCCCGCCGCGGCAGTGCGAATGAGTGGTCGGGCGCACGGTTGGCTCAGGAGGCGGATGACCTCGAACGTAAGCTGATCGGTGCGCTGGAGAAGGGCGGGGAGACCGACGGTGTCATCGGCGCAAGGGCGGGCCGCCGGGTCCAACGCCTTCCCAGCAGCGTCTACTGGCCCGGATCGGGCGTACTCGGCATCCGCCGGTTTCCGGGGTCCCAGTCGGACCTTTCCCGTTGGCTGAGCCGGTCATTCCGGCGCGACGCAGTTGCCGCCCAACCGCACGGATCTGAAACTGACACAGAGGCGGAAGAACGCCCTGACCTCATCTGGCACGGCAGTCTGCCGGGTGTTCCGGCCAATCTGTTCGGGGCGTGCAAGCTTGCGCTGACGGGCAGCGAGGCGGAGTTCCTGAGGGAGCGGGTCCGCTTCAGCCATCCCCACAGCCTCTTCGCTGCGTTCCTTGAGGTGGACAGCCAGCCGGTCGACCAGGACTTCGTGTGGGAACACCCGCTGATCTGGGCTGTCGACAAGGCTACCCAGCAAGCCGTAGAGGATGCCCGTCGATTCAGCCTCATTGTTCACGGCGCAGCGCTTCTCTATAACCTGATGCTGGCCGAGAAGTGGTGTGAGCGCATCGGCGACGACGGCAAGGATCGAATCGCCGGCTACCGTGATGCGCTGCAGCAGTGGTCAGCGGTAATCGCCATCGAGTGGCAGGAGCTACGGCCGTGGTGTGCGGCGCCGGAATACCTGTGGGCAAGTCCGGGGTTGCGGGAATGGCGGTCGATCCCTTCTACACGCGCCTTCGTCAGCCGCTGGTTCGCCGTCCTCTCAGGCTGTTCCATCCCCGCAGAAGTCACCGAAGTGCCGGACGCACGGGCGCTGATCCGGGAGCGTGAGCTTTTTCTTAAGCACGCCAGCCGCGCGCGGCTTCACAACCCGGACGCGCTCCGCCGCTGGTCCGGGGCAGCGGGGACCGGGCGGCTGGCATTCCGCTGGGACACCGCTCGCACTCTGATCCGCGACATTTGGGACGGCATCAACAGCAGGGAGGGCGCATAATGCTGAATCCCGCTGCAAGGCTGATCTACCTCGATGAGCTGCGCCCGCCGCCGGGATATCGGCTCGATCGGGCGGTGGTTACGACCTACTCGCTGGACATGATGTCACTGCTGATGGCCCCACTTTCAATGGCCATGCTCGACGCCCGCAGAGATAATGAGGGGCGCCTCGATCCGGTGGGCGCGCTCGAGGCTTTGCGGCGGACCTCCGATCTTTTCGTGGTCTTCTGTCAGAAGGGACGGATCTCCGTGCCACCGCAGCAGCAGCTTCTCTATAGCTGCCTGGAGCCCGTGGTGGTCGAAACGGCGGCTCGGAATGGTGGCGCTTTCCATCCCAAGACCTGGCTGCTGCGCTTCCTGCCGGATGACAAGGCTGCGCCGGTGCGCTATCGGTTCCTATGTCTGTCGCGGAACCTGACGTTCGACCGGTCGTGGGACACTGCATTGGTGCTGGACGGCGAAGTGATGGATCGGCAGAACGCCTATAGCCGCAACCGCCCTCTCAGCACGTTTGTGGCCGCGCTGCCCGGTATGGCCACGGAAGCCGTCCCCAAGAAGGCACTGGAGCACGTAGAGCTGCTTGCAGAGGAGGTGCTGCGCGTGCATTTCCAGGTCCCGGAGGGATTTTGTGATGAGAAACCCGACGATCTTGTGTTCATGCCCATGGGCATCGGCAGGCGGATGGTGCCACCGACACTGTCCCCGGCCAAGCGCCTGCTGATCGTGTCGCCGTTCCTGTCGGACGACTGGCTTCGCAAGGGGCTGCACGGGCAGTTCCCGTCGAAGACCACGCTGGTATCGCGCGCAGATTCACTCGATGCCATTGGGGAGAGCACGTACAAGGCCTTGGTCAGCGCCGGAACCAGACTCTTCGCCTTCGCCGAGATGGCGGAGCGTGACGAGGCGGATGAGGAGGGCGGGGCAGAGGGCGTTGTTGCCAATGATCGGCTTTCGGGGCTGCACGCGAAGCTGTACGCGGCCGAGCAAGGTTGGGAAGGTGTCCGGCTATGGACGGGCTCGGCCAATGCGACTGCGGCCGCGTTCTACGGGTCGAATGTCGAGTTCATGGTCGGTCTGCGCTGGCTCTGCAAGCAGAAGGGTATCGAAGTTCTGCTGGGGAGCGCCCAAGACGAGAACTCGGTTCGAAAGCATGGGGCCGCGAGCCTGGCGGACCTCATCGTGCCGTATGAGCGCGACTGGCGGGAGGAAGATCCGGTGGCGGCGACACGCCGCCGCCTTGATGATGAGTTGGAGGCCGCGCGGCAATCTCTCTGCCAGGCTGTACTCCAGTTGGAGGCCTCGCCTCAAGCGAGTGGCTTTTGGGAAGCGCGACTGCGCGTCGTGGGCAATCCATCGCTGCCCAGCACCATAACCGGGGACTGCTGGCTCGTTTCCATGGGGTCGAACAACTCCAAACCGGTGAATTCCCTGCTCGCCGGCAGCGATGCCGTCTTCCAGTCCGTGACTACCCAGTGCCTGACGCGATTCGTAGCCTTCCGCCTGGAGGCCTCTGCGGAGGAACAGACGGTGCGGTCGGGGTTCGTCTTGAAAGTCCACGCGATGGGGTTTCCGGAGGACCGCGATCGCCACATCCTCCGAGCCATTGTCCAGAACCGCGAAGGCTTCCTCCGCCTGCTGTTGCTGATCCTCATGAACGAGGATACGGAGCCTGGGGCACTGGGCAACGTCAGGCAAGATGCGCGTGGTGAGTCAGGCCGCTTCATCGAGGCACTTGGTCTGCCGTTGTTCGAGGAACTCGTCCGCGCATCCAGCCGGGACCCCAAGAAGATAGGCCGCATCTCGGGACTGCTTGACGAGCTGACGGATCATGGACGCAATCAGGGGATCGTGCCGGACGATTTCCGTGAGCTGTGGCAGGTGTTTGCCGACTATGGCGCCAGACGCCAGGGAGGGTGTCAGCATGGATAGACCTGATACCCAGCGGCTGCTGCAACCACTCAAGGCCTTTCAACGCCGGACTGTCGAATACGTCTTTCGTCGTCTCTACCGGGAAGGGGTGAAGCGTTTCCTGGTGGCAGACGAGGTCGGCCTTGGCAAGACACTCGTGGCTCGTGGGGTGATCGCACTGGCCCTGGAGGAGTTGTGGCCCCGGCTCGACGAGCTCAAGCGAATCGACATCGTCTACATCTGCTCGAACGGCGACATCGCCCGGCAGAATATTAACCGTCTGAACGTGTTTGGCACCGAAGACGGCGAAAGCAAGCATCTCGCGGTCGCCACCCGTCTGACCATGCTGCCCTTGCATCTGAACAAGCTGGGCAAGAACCCGGTCAACTTCATCTCCTTCACCCCGGGGACCTCCTTCAACCTGCGGTCCAGCGGAGGCATTGGCGACGAACGCGCCATGCTGTATCAGCTCTTGGCCATACCATGGGAATTTGGCCGCGACAGGGGTCGGCGCAAAGCAGCGAGACGCATCTTCCGGCTCGGGATCGGCAAAGGCAACTGGACCGGCTACCTGCAACGCGCTGCGCGTGCGATCGAAGAAAGGGGTGGCGTCGATCCGGAGCTCATGACTGCATTCCTTGCGGAACTGAATGGAGGCATGGGGCTGCGGCGCGAGTTTGAGGAGGTTGTCGAGGCTATGCTCTCAGGAGAGCCCCAGCACGACTCCAGCCTCCGATTCCTTGGCAAGATCCGGCGCTGCCTCGCAATTGTGTGTGTACGTCGCCTTGAGCCGGACTTGATCATCCTGGATGAATTCCAGCGCTTCAAAGACCTGATCGATGGCGACGACGACGCAGCGGCGCTGGCCCGTGAGCTTTACAGCTTCCGTGGCGGCCGGACCGACCCGCGTGTCATACTGCTTTCGGCTACACCGTACCGGCTTTACACCACGCACGGCGCGGCCGGCACAGAATCTCACCACGAGGACCTCTTGCGAACCGTCGAATTCCTCTTGGGCTCCAAATCCGAGCGAGAGACGTTCGAAGGTGAACTCCGAGCCTATGGCGAAGATCTAGACAGCGCCGCCGCCACGGGCCGGTCAGTCAAGTCCGAGGTCGTGGGTGCGCTTGAGAAACGGCTTCGCCGCGTCATGGTTCGCACGGAACGCCTAAGCGTCT
>JAQULY010000129.1 GCA_028718445.1 Kiritimatiellia bacterium | reverse complement strand
GACCGGCATCTTGAGTTCTTCGTGGAGTCGTGGAACGCGCTAACCGAGCCGCACACCAATACTGCCACGGATGTCTCGTGGGACAAGGGACAGGCGACCGTGCGGTGGGACTTTGCGCGGCGCGCGATCCCGCCGCGCAAGGGGCGAACCTATCACTGGCGCAACATCTGGGGCTGGTGTTTGCGTCGTTTCCCCGAGCAACGCCGGCGCGCGCCTCTACGCATCTTCCATTATCTGGACAACTTCAAGCGCTACCCCGACGAGAAGGTCATCCGTCAGGTGGCCGAACAGGGCGCGGATACTTTCATTCTGCACGAGAACTGGCGGCTGGACATGGCCAATGACGAGTCGCCGTATGATGCGCGCCGGCTCAGGCGGACGATCCAGGCGTGCCACCGTCATGGCTTGCGGGCGGGCCTGTATGTGCGCGGCAACGAAGACGGCATCCGCCGCAGTTTTGCGCAGTATATGCGACCGTATCTGCAACGGAACTGGGACGGCATCTACATGGATTACGGTACGCCGGTCTGTTACATGGGCGTCGAAGAGAATGCGCCGGGCGGGCGGATCGGGTTCCGCGAGTACCACGCGATGACGCGGCGGATCAGGGAATTCGTCGGGCCGGACGGCTTCCATATCAGTCACTCCGGCTCCTTCTTCTCCGCCATCGGGCACACGCATGTCGATGCCTACCTCGGGGGGGAGCAGGAGAAGGGCGCGCTGCTGAAGAATCCGACGGTGCATGCCTACTTCAGCGGCCTCGCCGTAGCGCCAAGCACGCTGTGGACGGCAGCCTTCCCCACCTATCGGACGGCGAAGATCCTGCCCTTCCTGGCGTCCACGCTGCAGGCGCCGTTCCTGCACCTCGGCACGCAGGTCCCATACAGTTCTCTGTCGCACCCGGAAGTGCCATCCCAGATTACCTTCGCGCGGCCGCTTTGGCGGTTATGGGAGCTGTTCGACGGACTGAAGGACATTCGCGTTCTCAGCAGCGCCGCTGGCGGGCATGCGTTGCGGACGGATGGCCGTTTCACCGGGGCCTCCGTGCTGGTGAGCCGCGGCGGGGACGCGCTGGTGGTGGTGGCCAATTTCGCGGCCGGAACGCGTAAGGTCGGGGTTGCCGTGGATTGGCGGGCGATCGGACTTGAGCCCGGCCGCCATGGGTTCGCGCTGAACAGCACCTACGAAGGCAACCAGTTCTCGCCCTGTTCGCCGGCATCCCGGTTGAGGACGACTCTGGAGGGCCACGGCATCGGCGGCTGGCTGATCGTGAGAGACCCGCAGGTGTGGCAGCGAAAGCTGGCCTTCTTTGCGCGGCCCTACGCGGATCCTGCGGAAGACCGGGAGCAGCATGCGCGCGAGCTGGCGGAGATCCAGGGCCGTCGCTTCATGCCGTCCTCCTGGAAAAACTGTTTCCTGCGGCTGTCTATTCCGAACTGGCCGAACAATTACGAAGACTCCATTTTCTTCGACATGTGGGACAACCAGATCGAATTGCAGGATCGGACCGACCGCAAGAATCCTGTGGTTTTGGGATATGTGAGCAAGGCCGGATTGACCGCGACGATTCCTCGCAAGCGAGACACGATCAATGCCGGCGAGGCGAGTCCCTGGATTCCGCTAGACAGTCTGAAGCGGATCGAAGGCCGGCGGCGGCTTGGCCTCGCCACCCGGCGCGGCGCAGCGGAATTCTATTCTCTCGTAAAAGCGGAAATCTCTCCCTGTCCGGCAGTCTGCGCCGACACCCGCGAGTTGAAGTACAACAACGATATTGACTTGGATTGGTCGCTGCTGACCTTCGACATTCTTGTCCAGAAATAGAAAGGTACGCCCTGATGCGGAACAGCCGATTCGCGTGGCGGGATCTTCGGATCGCCATGGCATTGACGGTGTGTGTGGCCACGACCATCCACGCCGCGGACAACTGGCTGCGCAATGGCGGTTTCGAGGCGGCGGAGGATGGGGCCGTCGCGGACTGGATCGCCAGTGGCGCCGCCGGTTTCCGGAGCGACAGCGCCGTCGCGAAGGACGACGCAAAGTCGCTGCGCATGGAGTGCGCGGCGCCGCGCCCGCTGGAAGCGTACATCGTCCAGACCGGGGCCATCCCAACGAACGTGCCGGCGGGCGCGACGTTCCTG
The DNA here is from genome assembly GCA_028718445.1 of Kiritimatiellia bacterium. GTDB lineage: Bacteria > Verrucomicrobiota > Kiritimatiellia > RFP12 > JAAYLN01 > JAQULY01. The sequence goes on along the minus strand of JAQULY010000129.1, from coordinate 9,875 downwards.
CTCTCGTTCTGGTACAAGACGGACGCCGTTGTCTTCGGCGAGAACGGCTGGATCGGCGTGCGGGCGCGTTTTGCCGCCGCGGGCGACACCAACGGTTTCGGGCAGGCCCTCAGCGTGAACGACCCGGAACACGCGGTGCGCCTGGAACCGTCCACGGAATGGAAGCATGTCGCAAAGTACCTCACGGCACGTGAGGCGTTGAGCGTCTTCGAGGTGCGCGCGGGACTCTATCAATGCGGCGGAACCGTATGGTTCGACGGATTTAACCTCTGCGTCCTCGACAAGCGGCGCGAGTTGACCTTGTTCAGTCTGAAGGCCCTGCCACCGGCACTGGACGGCCGGTTGAACGACGCCTGCTGGAACGAGGCGCAGATGGCCATGGGTTTCATGCCGCTGGGCATGATCGCGCCGGCCGATCCGGACACGGAGGTGATGAGCTGTTACGATCGCGATCGCGTCTATCTCGGCATCGCATGCCGCCATGCTGGAACGGATGACCGCGGCAGTCTGGACATCTACCTTGACCCGTCCGGCGCCGGCGAGAGCTGGTATTACTTCAACGTGAACCGGCAGGGCCAATGCCAGGCTCGCGTGATTTCGGGCAATCAGACCGATTCCGAAACCGCCATCGCCGTCGTTACGGCCGTGGGGACGTCCGCTGAAGGCTGGGTGATGGAGATAAGCATCCCCTTCGCGGAGTTCGGCGCGACAGCGCCTGCGAACAATCGGCATTGGGGGTTCAACGTGGTGCGCCACGTCGAGGGTGGACGCGACTCTTCATGGGCCGCCGTCGGGTACCCCTATTCCCAGCGTGCCCTGTTCGGCGCCTTGCAGTTCTACTCGGGATACGATGTCGCCGCTCAAGCTTTCGCCTGGGACGGCGCCGATCGCGATCCCCTCATGGGACGCCGGACAGTCTCTGGTCTGGAAATCGCCAGGCAGGCATCCGGGCAGACGGTCGCCGTCAACCAACCGGACTTGTGGACCTACGATCCGTACCAGGCGCATCTCGTCAGCGACCTGCCGGTCGCGCCCTACCGCGAGGGGCTCACGCCGGCCATGCGGTCGGCGTTACCGGAGTTCTACCACGCGGCCATGGGCATCAATCGGCTGCTGGCGCGGAGGGCCATGCTGGACGAGAAACTCGGCTTCGCGAAACGCGTCGAGTTCTATCGTCAGGCGCCGGCCGTTTCCGGCGTCGCGACGCAGTCCAGGGAAACCACGCTCTCGCCGGTCGGGATCGAACGCGACGCATCCAGTCTCGATCGGCGCCTGAACGACGCTTTCCGCATCTACGGACGCGCCTACGGACGCAATCGGGAACATGCCGCCACCAATGCCGCGGCATTGGCGGGGTTGCCGCGGGAGTTGGCGGACCTGGAGCGCTGTCTGACGGCGCTCGACGCCGGGCTGGATCGTTTCATGGCGGCCGCGGTGTCGCAGGCTAGAATGGAACGGTCATGGGAGAGCGGCTCGCTCGCGCTGCCGCCCGATGCGATGTATCTGAACGACGAAGGCGTCAGTCGCCGCTTCGCCTTCTGCTACTACGATGAATACCATCGGATGACCGGTCCGCGCGAGGACCGACTCGAAGAGGCGTACAACAGCCTGCTCGGGCCGTTCGACAGCCGGGAAATCGGCAACGGATTCCATCATGCGCCCGAGCTTGAAGGCCCGGGAGCGTTCCGTTTCGCGAAGTATGAAGCCCTGATCGCGGATTACCAGACCAACGGGACTATCGGCAGGTTCTTCACCACCGTCCCCTTCGGCTATGGTGCGCTGTGTTCCGGCATGGTGGCGCCATGGTTGGTTGAGGCGGCCAAGACCAACAGCGACATTCTGCTGACCAGCCAGGACGGTTACGCGCACAACTCCGGCTGGGGTCCCGCGCTCAATATCAACAATCCGCAGGCCTTGGATTACATGCGAGGATATCTGCGGGAGATGGCACGACAAGTGACGGCGCTGGCGGACACGCATTTCTTCATGACCGCGCAGGAGGGCGGATACGAACTCTCCGTGTCGGTCGGCGACCTGCGGCTGACCCGCTCGCAGGGCTACAGCCCCTCCGGCCTCGCGGCGTTCCGCCGGTACCTGGAGGAGCGGTACGGCAAAGTCGAGACGCTCAACGCCAGGTGGCGCAGCCGGTACGCAGCCTTCGCGGAAATCGTGCCGCCGCCAGACAAGCACATCCAGCCGCCGGACGGCGCTTCCGGTCTGCGCTACGAGTTCGAGCGCTGGCAGCGCGTGAATTTCGCCCGCTATCTGGGCCGGATTCGCGACTTCCTGAAAGAGGGCGCGCCCACGGTCCCGGTCATGGCGGATCCATCCCATTACCTGGCCGACATGAACGGTTACCTGGCCTACAAGGAACACGTGGCTGACATTCAGAGCTTCCATCTCAACCCCAGTCGCGAGGAAGCAATGTGGGTTTACCTGAGCACGATGAACCGCGTCTTCGGCCGGGTGACCGGCTACGGAGAGAACTACTGGGGTATGTTCAGGCGGGCACACCTGAATGACGAGCGTCTCGCCAAGCGCGACGTTCAGAGGTTTTTCTTCGCGCTGTTCATGTGGGACGTGCGGCTCTCCTGCTGGTGGCCCTGGCATGACAGGGGCAATCTGGATTACGACGTCTACTACAACGGCGCGCCCTGCCGGCTGCAATACGATCAGACGATTCTCAAGTGGAGCACCGCGGCCGTACCGCAGATGTTCGCCCGTTGCCGGCGGATCGAGAAGGCCCTGATCGAGAGCCGTCCGGAGATTCCGCGCACCGCCATCGTGCAACCATGCGCCAGCGTTTTCACGCTGGCCAGTCTGGGGCGCGGCAGCGACACCCCCATCTTCAATCACATGTTCGACCTCCACAACCGGCTGCTGCAGCCACGGAACCTGCCGCACGACTACATCCCCGAGGAGATGGTGCTCGATGGCAAGGCCCGTCTCGCCGACTACACGCTGCTCTTTCTGCCTTACGCGCCCTACCTGTCCGAAGATTTCTCGGGCCGGCTGAAGACGTGGGTGGAGAATGGTGGGGTGCTTGTCGCCATCGGCCCCTTTGCGCTCTGGAACGAATGCGGACACGACTTGGCGCCGTCCGAGTCGCTGTTCAAGACGCTGTTCCCGAAATGGCGCCGGACCGGGGGAGGGGACTGGGACTACACGCTTGACGGAGGCGAGCGCACGGCGCCGCCGGCCGTGACGAACGTGCCCCACGGCCGCGGCAGGCTTGCGTACCTCAACTGCTCCCTGGATGTCGTGCTGCGCAATGAAGCGCTCCGAACGCAACTGCACGGCGTCTTGGCCGACAGCGCCTGGTACACGGCGCGGACCGGCAGTCCGGACATGGAACTGCTGGTGCGCGACGGCGACGGCGGCGAACGTTATCTCGGTCTGTGTAACCGCAACGTGCGATGGCCCACGGAGGCCGAAGTCACCGTTCTGGGCGAGTACCCGAATCCGCTCGACATTCTGATTCCCGGGTGGTTCCCCGTTACCTCCACAATAGCGCAGGGATGCACGCTGTTGAGGGTTCGCCTGGAACCGGGCGAGTGGACCGTGATTCGCCTTAAGTGACGGACCGCAATCGAGCCGGTTGGCAAGGGTTCAGTGAGATGGGGTCGCGAATGAGGTGCATGCGAGTGTGAGAGAACAAGAACGTGAATCGTGACTGCGCTCAGTGGTGTCACGTGCCGCGAAACGGTCTGGACGGTGACGATTGGCGTGGTATCCTTTTTGGGGAGCAGTGGAAAGGGAATGGGGTTTATGCACACTTGCGGAAACAGCGGCACTCCGAACGGACGCGTGTTATCGGATACCGCGCAATGAATTCCAGAGAACTGACACAGCGTGCGATTCACTTCGGCCATCCGCAGCGTCTGCCGTTCATGGGGAGCATAGGCAAGACCGACTTCTCGGGCGATGTTGTGGCGATCTTCCCCGAATTCAGCCTGAAGTACTGGCTGGGCGGCGGAGGCACGGACGAGTGGGGATGCCGCTGGGAGGTCGACCCCGGCTTCAAGGACATGGGGCAGGTGAAGAACACGGTTCTCCCGCGCCTGGAGGACTTTGAGACGGTCACCATTCCCGATGCGTTGAACCCCAGTCGTTACGCGGCGTGGGAACCGATCCTGGCGCGCGCCGAACGCGAGGGGAAGTACGTGGTGCTGTGCAACGGCTGCCTGCTGTTCGAGCGCGCCCATTTCCTGCACGGATTCGAGAACACCCTCATGGACAGCGTGCTGGAACCGGAGCGCATGCGCGCGTTCCTAAGGCATGTGGCCCGTTACCATCTGGATACCATCCGTTACGTTCGCGAACACTTCGCCGGACGAATCCATGGCTACCGCGGAACGGATGACTGGGGTTCGCAGACCGGACCGCTGGTTTCGCCGCGTGTGTTCGCGGACGTGTATCAGCCGGTCTATGCGGAAGTCTTCGCCGCTATCCACGAAGCCGGTATGGACGTGTGGATGCACTCGTGCGGCCAGAACCTGGCGCTTCTGCCCCTGCTGATCGAGTCCGGGCTGAACGTGGTCAACCTGATGCAGCCGAATGTGTTTCCTCTGCCTCGGCTGGCGGAACTGCGCGGGCGGGTCTGCTTCGAGGTCTGCGCGGACGTTCAAGCGACGCTGCCACACGGCGATCGAGACCTTCTGGCCTCGGAGATACAGGCGCTGCTGGACACCTGCTGCACCGATGGCGGGGGAGTGATCGAGAGCACTCTGGACAGGATGTGGCTGGACGCCGAGGGACTGGACCCGGAAATCGCGGCGTTGTGCCATCGCGAATATCGGTCACGCGATCCGTTTCGTCGTCGAAGCAACTCCAAAGGTTGAGATAACGGTGACCCTCCGCCACGCTTCGGCTATGGGGCAAGTTGATGACGGTGGACGATTCACGGCGGACGCGTAAATCTATTCGATCGTGCTGCCAGGATCGCGCCGGCCGCGCCGCCGCCGTCCGCGCGGCGGGATCGGCCAGGTAGCGCTCAAGCCGTTCGCCAGCGCCTCGGGCGTCAAGTCGCTCTGAACTTATGAGGTTGACAGACGCGGGCGCCAGCGCTATTGTTACCGGTAACTATGAAGGACCCTACCATTCATGACATCGCGAGGAAGATGGGGGTTTCGGCGATGACTGTCTCGCGGGCGCTGCGGCAGACCTCCGATGCCCCGCGGCGTGTCAGCGAGCAAACCCACCGCAAGGTCCTCAGCGTGGCCCGGTCCATGAACTACCGCATTCACCCCGCCGCGCGGGCGTTGAGCTGCGGAAGAAGCCTCAACATCGGCTTCCACATCAATTGTCCGGGCTTCCGGTGGGACTCGCCGTCGTGGAGCAATGTCATTTTTCCGATGCAGCGCTGTCTCTGGAAGCAGGGTTACCAGTTGGGGTTCTACCATTTTCTGCCGGAGGATATCGCCGAGTTCGGGGACTTCCTCTCGTCCCATCGCTTTGTGGACGGTATCGTGACGCTGGGCCGCAACCTGAGCCTCCGGGAAGCCGCGGTCATCCGGGAAAGCGGGTTGCGGGCGGTGTCGCTCTATGAAAGGCTGGACGGTTGTGTTGCGCTGCTGATTGACGAACGGGCCGCCGGTCGCGCCGCTGCCGACTACCTGTGGGCGCGCGGGCACCGGCGCGTCGGCATCCTGGCCCAGAACGTCAGACTGAAGCGGTGGTGCGGACGCTGGACCGGGTTTCTGGAGCGCGCCGCGCAGATTGGACTGGAAGTTCCTGAGAAAGATCGTTTATTTGTCGGCCCGGAGGACGTCCAGGGTTCCGAACGCCGGATTGCCCGCGAGCTGTTCCGCCAGTGGCGGCGGAGTGGGTCGGCGGTGCGCTGTTTCTGGATCCCTTCGGACTATCTGGCCTTTGGCGTGGTCGAGGAGTTGGATGAGCGCGGGCTGCAACTCGGGCGCGACTTTTCCGTCCTGAGCTACGACAACTTTGAAGGCATGGGCTACGCGCCATGGCGCAAGCCGCGCCTCTCCAGCTTCGAGCCTCCTCTGGCTGAGATTGGGCAAAAAGCCGCCGCACTGCTGACCGCCGAGGCTGGCGGGGACGGGACGGATTGCCTGGTGTTTCATGCGCGCCTGGTGGATCGGGGATCGGTGGCAACACAGTGTAGCGTTCACTAACGGGAGAACCTGATGAAGACAACGATGAATACAGGGGCGGTGTTGGGCACGGCGCTTGTATGGCTCGTGGGGGTCGCCGTGGCGTATGGAGACAACAGGGTGTGGCATGTGAACCCGGCGAGTAATTTTACGTGCCGCCAGGAGATCACCATCTCCGGGAGTCTCACCGAGGGCATCCTGACCAACTTCCCTCTTCTGGTCGCTATCACCAACCAGGATAATCCGATTTTCGCCTCAGCGCAGAGCAGCGGGAACGACATTGCCTTCACCACCGCCGATGGCCTGACAAAGCTAGCCCACGAAATCGAATCGTACACGAACGCCGGAACGAAGCGCTTGGTCGCGTGGGTTACCATTCCCATGCTTTCGGCTGGCCAAGACACGACCATTCAGATGTTCTACGGCAATCCATCGCTGCCCAACCAGCAGAACGTGGCCGACGTGTGGACGAACCATTTTCTGGGTGTTTGGCATTTGAACGAGGCCGTCTCGGCTGGCGAAACCAATCGCGATTCGAGCTCCTCTCGCGCGGATGCGGTACGTTACGGCAGCGGGGTGGGAAGTGCTGAGGGCAAGATCGGCGGCGGGAATGCGTACAACGGATCGGATGACCGGTCTATTTCGCCGGGTGTGACCGTCAACGGCGATGTTGGCTTCACCCTTTCCGCATGGGTCTATCGCGACGAGAACGCCACCGGCACGACCGCGCGCGCAGTGGAAGGAAGCGATGGGGCGGCGTATTACATGGGCGTGACGGGTAACCCCTACTATCCCCTTCTCACCGTCAGAGACACCAACAGCACCGCGCAACAGTGCTGCTACGGGAACCCGGGCGTCATCACCGTGACCAACTGGCATTACTACGTGGCGGTCGCCTTCCCGGGCCGCCTCGGCATCTACGTGGACGGCGTGAACCAGACTCACTCGGAGTGGGGCCAGGACCCGTACGGCCTTTTCTCGCATGTCCGCGCCCACTACATCGGCTGCTCTTCGTATCTGCACTCCGATGGGTGGCTCGGCAGGTTGGACGAATTCAGGTTATGCGGCGTGGCCCGTTCGGAAAGTTGGATCAAGGCCTGCTACAACAACCAAAACAAACCCGGCGCCTATCTTGCCTTGGGGCCTGAGTTGCGGAACGGCCAGTGGGAGTGTCGACAGAAGATTACCATTGCCTCGTCCATGATTTCCAACACCGATCAAACTGATTTGCCGGTGCTGGTGCTCATCACAAACCAGCAGCATGACCTGTTCCTCCGGGCGCAGAACAACGGCGGCGACATCCTGTTCACGGCGGCGGACGGCACGAGCAAGTTGTCGCACGAGATCGAGTCCTACACAAACTCGGGCAACAAGTTGCTGGCCGCTTGGGTGCGCGTGCCCTTCCTTTCGCATGAAGACGACACGGAACTCTATATGTACTATGGAAATCAAGGCGCGTTGCGGCAGGAAAATGCGGCGCACGTGTGGGCCAACAATTTCCTGGGTGTCTGGCACCCGAACGAAGCTGTCACGGCCGGCGGGACGAACTACGATTCCAGCTTGTCCAAAGCGCATGCGGTGCGGCACGGCAGTGCGGCCTCGGAAACCGCCGGCAAGATCGGCGGAGGAAACGCTTACAACGGCACGGACGACTTCGCGCAGTCGCCGGGCGTCATTGTCTCCTCCAACGGGTACACCATTTCCGCGTGGATCTACCGCGCCGCTGAGGACCAGTTCCGCTCCGTGGAGGGTGGCAACATCCAGGGACTCTATATGGCCATCACGGAGTCGCCGTACTATCTTTTGTCCTCGGTACTCAATTCAAACAGCATTCTGCAGTTGTGTTATGGGTGGAACACGGCGGCAACGGTGAAAAATTGGCACTACTACGTGTCGGTCGCCACCCCAAGCCGTATCGACGTCTACATCGACGGCGTGAATCAGACCCATCCGGATTGGGGCCCCGTGAACGGCTTGGCTCCGGCCATTCGCGGCTACTACATAGGCCGAAGCTTTAAAGCTTCCATGGATGACGGATGGAATGGATGTCTGGATGAGTTTCGCGTGTGCGATACGCCCCGCTCGGCCGACTGGATTATGACCTGCTACCGCAACCAGAACGCGCCCGATACGTATATGAGCTTTGGCCGCATTGAAGGCCGGACTCGCGGAACCTCGATCATGATCCATTGAGCGCGCTGGGGGATGTGAATGTTCCCGTACACCGAAGGAATCGCAGTGACGAAATGCCGCAAACGCGCGTGGTTGTTCGCCGGATGCGTGGCCGCCTATACCGGCGCCCTTCTGTGTGAAGCATCCACTCCGCCTCAGACCGAGTTGTCCCAGAAACTGGCCGCCACCTGCGCCGTCGCAGATCGCGCCGGCAAAATCGACGTTATAGACGGGTGCCCAGCCGATCCGGCGGCTCTGCCGTTCCTGCTGGAGATCTGCAACGGCCAGGACAACGAAATGACGTACCTGGCTTTGATGCGCATCATCGAGCTATGCGATCTATTCAAGCCGGACATTGACTCGTTTCTCATAGACAAGATGCAGAGCTCCGACAAGTCGGTTGCGGCTGCGGCCATCGTGGCCGCCGGCGCGCTTGGAGGGAAAGGCGAACAGGCGATTCCCGTGCTGGCTCGCCTTGCGGCGGATCCCGCCAATGAAAGGATACGCGTCTGCGCCATTAACAGTCTGATCACCATCGGTCCCGGCGCTATCCCAACCATCAAAGAACTGTTGATGTCCGCGGACAAGTCTCTGGCGTTGTCCATGGCCACGGCAGTCCGCGGCATGAACAGGATTCCGGAGGAACTGAAAAACGCCGTTGACTGGGCCAATCCGGCGGTGGCCGCCGAAAACGGTTCGCTCCTCGCCAATTACAGTTTTGAGGCCGACGATTGCGCCATTCCAGGCTGGAGTGTTTCCCTCGAAGATGGCGCTGAAGGGACGTTCGCCATCGACCCCTCCCGCAGCCGTACCGGGCTGAAATCGGTCAAAATGACAAAGAGCAACGGGGTGGGGATTCTCCGTTTGCGCACGGCTGAGCCGGTGATCATCGACCCCGGTTCCGAGGTGCTGACCTACCGGATCTATTTCCAGGCCGTCGGGGCTTCCCCTTCGTCTCTGCTGCTGCTGCGTTTCGAGGACGAACACGGCAACCTGATCGGGGACGACAGTGGCATCCACGGAGGCGCCGGCTGGGAGAGCCAGAGCATTTTGCGCAATACGCCCGGTCAATTCTGGGATCGTCGAATGATCATGATCAAGCGCGCAGAAGTGCCCCGCAAGTATTTCTTGAATGTCCTTGTTTACGGCAACCCGGCGACGGTTTGGATTGACGATGTCGAATTCCCGGCGACCCCATGGAAGGGCGCGGCGGCGGGGCCCACCTTGCCGCAACCGGCGGTCACACTCGCCGAAGCGATGAAAATCATAGAAAAACGTCAGACTGTTGAGGCTAAGGTTGAGGCGATCAACGGTCATGCCGTCTTGAAAGTGAATGGGCGGGCGGTGTCGCCCGTGCTGTACGTGGCGCCGACCGCTCCTTTTGCCGACTTCAAGCTAATGGCAAATGAAGGCCGTGTGGATTTTCCCGTTGTGTATGTGGATTTTATGAATGAAGCATACAGATACGACGCGGCAAGGGGTTCCTATCCATTCGGTCGTCCGCTATTAAAGAAAGAGGGCCAATATGATTTTACATCGGCTTTCCGTGTGTTGGAAAACGCCTTAAGGCATTGCCCCGAAGCCAAT
>JAQULY010000128.1 GCA_028718445.1 Kiritimatiellia bacterium | reverse complement strand
CCCGGCAGAAGGAGTTGGCCAGAATGCGCGAACGGCTGATCGAATTGGCGGCGAAAGCCGGACCACTGAACGGCGAACCGCTGGACCTGGCCGGTATCGTGGCGGGCGGCAATGGTTATGGGGGCGGAACACCCGGGCATGGCATTGATGTGTTGAACGGTCAGCCGGCTGCCGAGCCTGCGGCCCGCATCGCCGTAATACCCAACAAATTCGTTGCCGCCAACCATCCCTTTGTTCATGGCGTTGTGATTCCCGATGGCGGCGCGGATGGGGAAACGCCCGTACCCATCGCCGCCAACGGCCTCGCCGCCGCTATGCCTGGAACCAGTGGGCAAACCTGGGATCATATCCGCAGCGGCCGGATCTCCAGTCAGGGAACCAGCGTCGTGGACAACATCGACTATGCCGCTGACCCGCACACGATGCTCGGGCTCCACGCTAACAAGGCGATTACCTTTGACTTAGCGGCCATACGCAGAGCCACCGGATATGGAGAGCTGCGTTTCCGGGCGAAGGCCTGCTATGGCGGACAGGCGGAACCGACGGCCGACTACGCCGTGCTGGTTGACGGAAAGCCGGCCGTCGAGCGAAGAGCCATTACGCGGCAGGCGCAGGAAATCGACGTTTCGCTGAAGGCTGACAGCCGGTTTCTGACGCTGGTGGCCACGGATCAGAATCGCGACATCGCCCATGATCAGGTGTTTTTCGGCGATGCCGTCGTGGAGCCTGTCGGATTCAAGGTACCCGCCGAGGCGGAGTTGCTGGCGCGCGAAAAGGAAGCACTTGAGAAGAGAATAGCCCAATATCCCATGCTTGGCGCGGATGGCAAGATGAACTTCGATATGACCTCACTCGAACTCGTGCCGGACAAGACCGTGCGGCCCGACGGTCTGGCGCTCGAAGTTCGCGCCTGGGGGCCTGCCGCGGACCGGACCAAGCCGGCCGAAGTCAAGCTCCTCCTGACGGAATTCGTCGATCCGCTTGGCGAGATGACGTATTTCCCCGTGGACGAGACACAAGAAGGCGTTGAAGACGAGTTGTATGCGTCAGAATAGGAGTGAGACATGACAATCAGAGGGTGCAACGGTCTGTTGCTGGTGGCACTCAGTCTGGTGGGCCTGGCCCGCGGACAGTTGCCGGTCGTTGAATTCAGAGGAAACGGATCGCTGGCCTTCACTGACGGCGGTGGGAAGACCAACGCCGTCGAATTCTACGGCGCGGCGTCCAAGTTCCTGCCGCGAGATGATAAACAGGGCATCTACCTGACGATCCCGCGGGCCGCTGGACCATCGTCTTGAAAGACATGGCAACCGGATTGACGAAGAGCCTTGCGTATCGCCTGTGAAGAAAGAGGTGGAGGGCACTCGGCCTCGAGCGCCGTTACGGCGAAAATGAGACGCAAGTTCGGAATTCGCGAAATAAAAAAAACAATATGAAACCGAATAGACATGAATTTGCGACTGTCGAGAATTGGTGCAAAACGGCGCTGTCCGTCGACGGCGCGCCGCCGTTCTCGTTCGTGTACAATGAAAAACGGTTGGGCGACCTGACCGGTTGGAAACCGAAACGGGAAACGCGCTCCCTGTCGGACGGCCGGACGGAAATCGTGCTGACCTGCGCCGATCCCGAAACCGGCCTGGAGGTCAAGTGCGTGGCCGTCCGGTTTCGGGACTTCCCCTGCGTCGAATGGACGGTCCATCTTCGGAACACCGGCCGGACCGACACCCCCATCATATCGGATCTCAGGGCCATCGATCTTGCCCTGCAACGAACGACCGCCGAAGAATTCGTTCTGCATCACGCGAAGGGAGATTGTCAGCCCAATGGAATGAACTACGAACCGCTTCGGACGACGCTTGCGCGCGGAGCCGCCGCCCGGTTCGAGGCCAAGGACGGGCTGCCATCGGACGGCACGATGCCCTATTTCAATGTCGAGTGGGATGGGGGCGGCCTGATCGCCGCCATTGGCTGGCCCGGGCAATGGGCGTGCGCGTTCGAGCGCGACGAGAGGGACGGATTGCGGATTCAAGGCGGGCAGCAGTTCACGCATTTCCGGCTGCATCCCGGCGAAGAGGCGAGGACGCCGCGCATGGCGCTGTTGTGGTGGGCCGGCGATCGGGTTCGTTCCCAGAATCTGTGGCGGCGATGGATGCTGGCGCATAACTCGCCGCATCCGGGTGGGAAGCCCCTCGCGCCTATTCTGAGCTACAGTTGTTCGGGATTGCTTGGCTTCAGCGGCATGACCGAAAGCAACCAGAGAGAGTTCATCGACCGCTGCTTTGAGGAGCGGCTGCCGATCGACACCTGGTGGATCGATGCCGGCTGGTACGCCATTCCGAAAGGCGCGCCCTGGCACACCTATGGAACCTGGCGGCCCGATCCGGAGCGGTTTCCCAACGGACTCAAGCCGGTCATGGACTATGCCCGTTCGAAAGGGTTGAAGACGATGCTGTGGTTCTGTCCGGACTCCGTGACGCCCGGAACCGAACTCCACACGGAACACCGCCAATGGCTCCTTGGCGAACGTCTGTTCAACTACGGAAACCCCGAAGCCTGGCGGTGGTTGATGGATCTGGTGGACGGTTACATCGCCGGCCTAAAGCTCGACGTTTACCGTACCGACAACGATGTTCATCCGCTCCCGTATTGGATGAAGGAGGATGCCGAGGATCGACAGGGCATTACCGAGATCCGATTCATCACCGGCTTTCTGGCGTTCTATGACGAACTGCGCAGGCGGCATCCGAACCTGTTGATCGACAACTGCTGCGCTGGCGGCCGGCGGAATGACATCGAGACGTTGCGCCGCAGCGTGCCGTTGTGGAGAAGCGACTATTACCCCGCGCCCGACTTCCCGATCCCGGAACAGATGCAGTGCCAGACGTATGGGCTGGCCATGTGGGTGCCGTACTTCGGACATCTCTCGGGCCAACTGGATCCATACTATTTCCGCTGCAACATGTTCCCCAGCGGTGGCATTGACCCCGACTTGCGCAACCGCGGCCTGGATTACGATCTGCTCCGCCGCCTGCTTGGCCAGTTCCGGGAGGTCGCGCCGGACTTGTTGGGTGACTTCTATCCGCTGCTGCCCTATGCGCAGTCGAAGGACGTGTGGCTCGCCTGGCAGTTCGATCGTCCCGAAGCGGGGCGCGGAACGATTCAGGCGTTTCGCCGAGACGACTGCGATCGGGATACTCAAATCCTGAAACTGCACGGACTCGATCCCAAGGCGAGTTACGTCGTAACCGATCTTGACACTCGGAACACGACGGTCAAGACCGGATCGGAGTTGGGGAAAGATGGGATTGTCTTAACGATTTCATCGAAACCCGGCGCCGCGGTGCTGACCTATCGGCGCCAGGCCGAATGAGCCTTTGCGCATCCATGTCTACTCCGTTAAAACTTGGCGTCCAATACTATCGCGAGCCGAATCCGCCGGAGAAATGTTGGCGCCGGGACTTGGCCGATATCGCTCAGGCGGGAATGTCGTTTATCGGCTGCTGGGTTCCGTGGCGATATGTGAATCCCGAACAAGACCGCTGGGAATTGGATCCGATTCGCCGGTTGCTTGACCTTGCCGCGGAAAACGGATTGGGCGTGCGGCTGCAACTGGTTCCGGAATCCGCTCCCGATTGGGCCGCGCGGGAACAACCGGATGCGTTGATGGTCAATGCCTGGGGGCAGCGAATCCCCTTGCATCCCCATCCGATGCTTCAACTCGGCGGCTGGCCCGGACTGAACTGGCATCATCCCGCGGCTCGTCAGTGGATGGACGACTATATTCGGCGGACGGTTGGACTTCTGCAAAGTCATCCGGCCATTCATTTCTGGAGCGTGTGGAACGAAATCCAGATCGCCGTCTTCTCCCATGACCCTCATACCACCAACGCCTTTCGCGCGTGGATGCGAAAGCGGTTCGGTGACATTGGCCATTACAACGAGGCCCACCACACCCGTTTTCTCGACTTTGATGAGGTGCCTCTGCCCAACCCGCAAGTGCAGGACGCGATGGTTCTTTCGATCGCCGCCGATCTGGCCGAATTCAAGTGGGAACGGTCGGTGGCCGAGGGCCAGCATCGGGTCAAGCTGGTTCGCGAGCTGGATCAATCGCGGCCGGTGATCATGCACACCAACACCAATACGCCCTATTTGAACGAACGCGACGACTGGAGCGTCGCGGCTTCCGCTGACCTATACGGCAACAGTTGCTACAACACGGATCCCTTTTACGACACGATGTCGGACATCAAGCAGCGGTCCATCAAAGGTCAGGGGAAGTGGCTGCTGACCGAACGCTGCGGCGGTCGCATGGTCTATTACTACGGACATCAGACCGCTAAGGGCCATGAACTCGTCAGCGACGCTCTCAAGGCGTTTGCGCACGGCGCCATCGCCGCGAGCTTCTGGCAGTATCGGTGTGAGCGGGGCGAGCAGGAAGCCCCGAATTTCGGGCTTCTGAACCAGGACGGATCCCGTTCCGAACGCTTGGATGCCGTCGCCGATCTGGCTGGGAAGCTCAAACGATGGAATCCGGAAGGCATGGTTTTGGATCCGGCGGAGATTGGCATGCTGTTCGAACCATTGGATCTGGTGTTCCGAAATTGCGGCGACGCCTGGATGAAGCAGCCGGCTCAGGAGTGGAACGAGACCGAGCAATGGCTTCGCGCGCTTCTGGACATGGGGTTGAGTCCCGATTTCCTGGACGCCCGCCAATTGCGGGACGCATCCGCCTGGCGCCGATTCAAGGTCATTGTCGTTCCGAGTTTGGTGGCGCTGCGTCAGGGAACGGCCGCCGCGCTGAGCGCGTGGGCGCATCAGGGCGGATGTCTGATCGCCGGTCCTTTCGCCGGCGTGTTTAATGCGCGCGGCGAGGCGTTCGAGACGACGCCTGGCGATGGGTTGTCCGAACTCTTCGGGTTGCGGATTGTCGATCGGATCGGCGGACAGGTCTTTCCATTCGTCGATCCCGATACGCGGGCGGAGCATCCGGGCGGAGCGTCTCTCTTCGAGCAGGCGCGATTGGCGGGCGCCCACGTTCTGTTGGAGTGCCGGGGGATGCCGGCCGTGACGGAAAATCGAGTGGGGCGGGGACGAGCGATCTATGCCACGTCGTTCATCAGCGGAGCGTTGCGCGCCCCTTCCTTCCTGAATGCCTGGCTTGGGCGGCAACTCCAGGCTGCCGGGATTCGTTCGCCGGTGGAATTCGAGGGTCCGGTTTGGCTCAATGCGGCGCGTTGCCAGGAGCAGCGGATTCTCTTTGTCGGCAATCCATCGCCCGACGCGGCATGCGCGGCGACCCTCATTGTTCCCGACATAATGACGGTCACGGATCCCCTCGGCAGTCAATCGCTTCAGCGCAACGGGAATGCCATTATGCTTTCTCTCGCCCCTCGGCAGACCTTGGCGCTGACAATGGACGATCGACATACGAACAAAATGCGTTCATAGCCTGCGTCATGCCTGCGCTGGCTTGAGCTGTAAACATGATGCGGTGTGATCAGGCGCACAAAAGAGATGCTTGTATGCATCCCCATTTGGGAGGCCTTGGTGTACAGTAGAACAATCCAAAGGGAAGTCGCCAATTCGAGCATGGCGTCGCCTAGTGGCTGCTGAGAACAAGGAGAATCGAATGTCTATGAAGACGGTTTCCGCGACGATGAAGGAGCAACTCCCTTTCCAGGTGGACATGGAAGGGTATCTACGGCAATACGAGACGGTGTTCCGCCGACCGATCGTGGACGGCTACCACGCGTTGCCGTTCGGCAATGGCGACCTCGCGGCCGTGATGTGGCAACCCGAGCATCTCACCTGGATGCTGAATAAATGCGACATCGGTGGGACATCGCAAGTCGCGCGTTTGCGCATCGAGACCCCGACGCCGCTGGCGGACCGGATCGGCACGCTGGAAAGTCGGCTTTCGTTAGCGGAAGCGACAGTCACAGTAAATTATGAAGGCGGGAGAATACCGTCAGACGCATACGGCATCTGGAAAGGAAAATACGGTCGCCAACCAAAGGCCGGCGACATGGACTTGGGATCGGTAAACGCGTCCGCCTATATTCCGGAGGGGCGGAACGTGTTGCTGGTGGACTATCGATCGGAATCCCCGGCCGCGTTTCCGACGACCATCGTCATGGAACGGTGGATCCAGGAGGAGAACATCCCCGACGACCAGCCGCAGAACAGGGTCTGGGGCGACCGGCTGTCCGCGCGTATTCAGGGACAAATGCTGGTCCTGCATTACCAACTCGATGACGGCTCCAGTTTCGCCGCCGTCCTTGCCTACGAAGGATTCCGCGGCGCCACGCTTGCCCAACCCTCGCCGTATCGCGTCACGCTGACCGTGCCGGCTTCAGGCGAGATCTTCGGCCGGATCGCCGTGGCGGTGGTGACCAGCGGGGAATCGGACGATCCCTTGGCCGAAGCCGCCCGTCTGGCCGCCGCCAGCCTGGGCGGCGCGGAAGGGGAGTTGCGCGCCAGAAACCGCGCCTTCTGGAAAGAGTTTTGGGACCAAGGGTTCGTGGATGCGGGGCACCCCTATCTGAACGCCTTGTACCACATGGCCCTGTACGAGCTCGGCATCTCCTCGCGGGGCCGGCGTCCGGTGCAATTCAACGGTGGGTTGAATTTGTGGCGCGAGGCATACCGCACTTGGGGCGACGGTTTCTGGTGTCATAACCAAAGCGAGGTCTATTTGGGGACCTATGCGGCCAATCACGTCGAGTTGGTCGAGAACTTCCATCGCTGGATCGCCAGCATCCGACCGGAGGCGGTCAAGGCGGCGGCCAAATATTTTCAGCTTCCGGGGGCCTATTATCCCGAAATCATGAGCCTCAATTACAGGGTTGACGAGGCCGAGCCGGGTTTTCATTCGGACATACGCTACATTCTCTCCAGCGGTGTGCGCTATTCCCTGATGCTGTGGAACCGGTATCATTACACGCTGGACGAGACGTTCCTGGCGGAGCAGGCGTATCCGGTGATTCGCGATTGCGCCGAGTTCTACGCCCACTACGGCAAGCTGGGGGAGGATGGCCTCTACCACGTGGAACCCTCCTTAAGCTGGGAGGATCGCCCACTGGGCAAGGATTCCCATGCCGATTGCGCCGCCTGGCGGGCGATATTTCCGATCGCCATAGAGGCGGCCCGGCATTTGAGGGTGGACCGGAAATTGATTCCGGTGTGGAAAGAACGGCTGGACAAAGCGCCACCGTACCCGGTCTATGAACGGTTGTTCAGCATCGTGACGAGACCGGACGGTTTGCCCGAACCGCCCAAGTGGGAGTGGCAGGCGCCCCATCTGTCCAGCGTTTTTCCGTATAGCGTCATCGGGATCGACTCCGCGGCTTCCTTGAGAACCAGGGCCGAGGCCACCTTCCAGCGCTTCCGTTTCCAGTCGGACGCGGGGCATGAATTCTATCCGGTCATTGCCGCGCGCCTGGGTCAGGCGGAATGGTGGCGCGCGGCGTTGTTTCAGTACATCCAATATTTCCAAAGCGCCGACCAGGGACTGTTCCATTACTACAACCTGAATGGCGCCAAAACCAAGGAACGCAACGACATCGATCAGTTCCACGCCTACTTGGAAGGGTCGGGGAATCTGTTGACCGCCACCAACGAGATGTTGCTGCAGAGCTACAATGGCCGCATCCGGGTGTTCCCGGCCATCCCGCGCCACTGGCACGGGCGTTTCATTCTTAAAGCGGCCGGCGCATTCATGGTCGCCAGCGAGCATCGAGAGGCGGAAGGCGTGGCGTATGTGGCGATCGAGCCCGTCGGCGGCTCAGCTCGCCGCTGCCGTGTCGTCGTGCCTTGGCCGCACGGCGGGGAGTTGTTCGCCGACGGCAAGCGCGTGAAAGCCGCCAAGCGTATCGTCGCCTTTCTAGCCCAACCTGGAACCGTCTATCTATTGCTGCCCAAGGGGCGGACAATGGATTCCGTCCCCAAGGAGAGACTTGATTTCAAGAAGACGCTCTCTCCCATGCGCCTGGGTAATGTCTGGTACGGCAATCCCGATACCTATCCCGTCCACACCGTGACCATGCCGTTATGGTAGCCAATTTTGGATGTATGAAATCGGTACATGAGAACAGGAGTGAGCACATGACAATCGGACGATGCGCAAGCGGATTGCTGGCGGGGATGTTGGCCGGAATGGCTCTTGGACAAGGGCCGCTCGTCGAGTTCAGCGGAAACGGATCGCTGGCCCTCGGCGCCGGAAACGGAAAGACCAACGTCGTGGAACTGTACGGCAAAACTGCCAATCGGGTTTCTTATCTGCCGCGTGGCAAGGAGCGCGGGATGTACATGGCGCCGGGCATGACGCTCATCATTCCCGTGGAGAACTTCAATCCCCAGGAAGGCACGATCAGCTTCTGGTTTCGGCCCGATTGGACCTCGGGCGACGCAACCATGCATCCGCTCCTGACGGTCAAGGCGCAGCCCGCCTTTTCGCTGACGCTGACCAAGGGGTGGTACACGGGGCGAGATGGCTGCTACATCTTCGTTGATCCCCCAGATGCCGGCGGCGGTTTCTTCCTCTCGGGCACTCTGTTTGTGGGGCGTTCCTGGCGACATTATGCGTTGCGATGGAATGCCAAACAGGGACAGGCGCAGGTGGTGGTCGACGGCGAAGCCATGGGCAATTCCGGTCCGCAGCGAACGGCAACGCTGAAGACGGATGTCGCCGGTCCCTTGAAGGCGAGACTGACGCTGGTCGGCGACGCGCAAGGGGCATACGCCGGGATCAAGGTCTATGACCGCTGCCTGAGCGTGCCGGAAATCATGAAAATAGCCGGACTAGACCAAGCGGCCCGCCATCTACAGGAACAGCGGCCGCCGCCCGGAGGGGAATCGGTTCTGACTCCTCCCGCCGAAGGCTCCACCTATGTCGATCCGGTGAGCGGGCTGACCCTGCGCACGTTTGGCGGCAGCAACGAAATGCCGGTTGCGGAAACGACCTATAATCCGGAGATGATGCAGACGCTGCCGGTGACCCCGCACACCAAATGGGCGCGGCCGCTGGCGGGGGATCGGTTGCGCGTGCTGATGGTGATGCCGATCGGTTTTACAAGGCATACAGCTCATCCATGCTGCGTGAAGGCGTGGAACTGTGGCAGCGGCTGGACGTGCACTGCGAGATCACCGACCGCCTGACGCCGGCGATGCGAACCAATCAATATGACGTCATTCTGATCAGCATGGGCAAGGATCACAAAATTCATCGTCCGCGCGGATGGGACTTCATTGCGCCGGAACTGCGAGCCTGGATCGCGGAGCGGGTGAAGACCGGCAAAAGCGGATTGGTCTATGGATACCCATCCGGCCTGAACGAAGAGCTGGCCGGCGTATTCGATCCCAAGGCGCGCATTGGCTCCGACGTGCTGCTGCGCGGATTTCCCATGGCGCTCATCCACCGGGTGAATGTCACTGGCGATAGCGGCCAGTACAAAAAAATGTATGCGCTCGAGGACTCGCTCTTTGAGGAGCCACGGAACCTGGCGGAGAATATTATCGAAGTGTACCGCACCAATTCCGTGCGGGCGGTCAAGTTGAATTACAGATGGGGCGACTGGCTTTGCACCATGGGCTTCACCCCCGATACGGAAAAGAACGCGGCCGCCACCGATGTGCACTACGACTACTGGCAGTCCCTGCTGGCGCGGGCCGTGCTGTTCGCGGCGGGACGGGAAAATGCGGTGACGATTCGCTCCGCGGACATCGCGGATGATGCCTGGACGGTGAACGTGGACAAGGTTCCCAAAGGATCCAGGCTGTGGTACCGGGCGCGCGATGTGTGGGGCCGGGTTTATGCCGCAGGCGACGTCCGGCTGCGCCAGGCGCAAACCGTTCTGCCCGGAAAATCACTGCCGCCGCGTACGGCCGTCGATCTCATTCTGAAAGATGCCCAAGGCAATGTGCTGGACTGGTATGCCGCCAGCACGCCGCCCGCTTCCGCGGTCCGCATCACGGGCGTCGGCCTCGACAAGGAGACATACAGAAGAGGGGACAACATTGCGGGCAAGGCGACCGTGGTCGCCGATCGTCCGGGCGACTACAGTCTGGTCGCGTATCTTGCCGATCACGAAGACCGGCGCCTGGTCAGGCGGGAGATTCCCTGCGCGTTGCCGCAAGGGGAGTCGACGAACGCCTTCTCGCTGACCATTCCCGCATCGGCCGATTCCCTGTTGTTGCGCGTGGACGTGCTGTTGATGGATGGCGATCGCATCGTGGACCGGCAGGGCGCGGACTGTTCCGTGCCGGACGAGAAGTTCGAGGGATTCTACGCCCAGGTCTATGGAGGGGCAGGGAACCGGTTGACCGAGCGACAATCGAACCTGCGATTCAGAGACGAATTTGGCGTGAACGGATCGATGTATTCCGGAGTCGTGCATGCGGGGCGGAATATTCGCACCATTTCGTACACCACTCACCTGGCCTATGTGGTAGACGAGAAAAGCATGTCGGTCTTCATGAAGGACTGGAATACCTTCTGGCCGGCCAGTCTCTGGGTTGACCTGAACGAGGTGAAAAAATACCGGCCCGTATTTTACAGTCTGGGCGAAGAGCATACCTTTCAGGTTCAAGGCAGCACCAACGAGGCCGTTCTGGTGCGTTTTCAGGATTACCTGAAGATGAAATACGAAGGCGATCTCGCGCATCTGAACACCATATGGGGAACCAACTACGCGTCCTGGGACCAGGTCAAAATGGCGCCGCCCGTAATTACCGACATGCTGAAGTTCAAGTCGGACATTCAGAAGTTCGAAAGCCGCCGGTTCTTTGAGCGTCTCTTCGCCGATAAGCATGTCTTCCTGGCCAATCGCATCCGCGACGTCGATCCACTGGCAGATGTCGGCATTCACACCACCTGGGATACCTGGATGGCGAACGGTTACGACTTCTGGCTTCTGAGCAGGGCCATGGACGCGGTGATGTGTTACGGGGGCTTGCAGAACCAGTATGCCCGTTCGTTCTTCAAGCGTTATTACGGTCACAACTACCACTATGATCCGGGCAACGAAGCGGACGCGCGCTGGAATTGCTGGTATGCGCTCATCAGCGGCGCCCACGGGATCAGTTGGTACTCCATGGCGCCGGGAATCTGGGGCGCGACCGCCACGGACCTGAATCTCTCCAGCGACTGGGCCGCCTCGGCCTCGGAGTTCAAGGCGATGCGGGAGATCGGCGACCTGCTGAGCCGGACCGAATACGCGCAGGACCAGGTTGCCATCCATTACTCCTCCGATTCGCTCTGGCGCGGTGTCCTGAACATGAGCTGGCTACACAATTGTTACGCCAATCTATTTTTTGACGCGGGCGTGCCTTTCCGCTTTGTCTCGTATGAGCAGCTCGGCGACGGGGAACTGCTGAAGAAGAAATATCCGTTGTTCCTCATGGTGCATTCGATCAGTCTCTCGGCGGCGGAGAGTAAGGCCATCCGGGAGTATGTCGAGAAGGGCGGGACGATCTGGGCCGATATGATCCCAGGCGAGTACGACAACTTTGGGACAAAGCTGGCGCAGCCGCAGTTTGCCGACCTATTCACAAACCTGACCGACGTTGCCTTGGCCGGCGGCAAGCCGCTGAAGGTGGGCAAGCGCGGACAGGGGGCCGTGATCCTGGGCGACATCGGAAACTATTCGTATGACCGGAATGTGGGGAACTACCTGCCGGCTCAAGGCATGCTGGATCGGGCAATCGAGATTGCCAAAGTCAGTCGGGTCGGCAAGGTCGTGGATCGCCAGACCAAGGCTCTTGCCAACGGTGTCTGGACGGCCGGGTACCGGCAGGGGCGGCAGCGGTACGTGGTGGCGGCCAAGGACTATCAGCTTGCGGATCGGTCGAAGGCCGCCGTTGCCATCGAGTTCGGCGGGAAGAGGCACATCTACGATATTCGCGAAGGCAAGTACCGCGGCTATGCGGACAAGGTTGAAACCGAACTGGAACCGACCTATGGCAAAGTGTTCTCGGTGCTGCCGTATCAAGTGAAGAAGATTCGCGCGGAGATAGTCGGCAAGGTGAAGC
>JAQULY010000127.1 GCA_028718445.1 Kiritimatiellia bacterium | reverse complement strand
CACGTTGGCATCGGCCTCGACCGCCACGGCCTGGCCGATCAACTCGACGTTCAGCACCACGCGCACCCTGCCGGGGCTTCCCTTGAGGCGGTCCACGATGCCTTCAACGCCCTGACAGGGCCCCGCCAGGATGCGCACGCGCGCGCCCCGCACCAGCGGGCGCACGCTCGACAGTTCAGGGTCGGCGCGCAACGCGCGCCGCACCTGCACGAGTTGCCGCAGCAGCACCATCTGGCGCGGCGGCGTCAGCACCCTCACCACGTGGTTGCTCTTGAGCAGCAGCAGGCGGCTGGGAGCGTCCATCGCCACGAAGATATAGCCCGGAAAAAGCGGGCTCTCGAAGGTGACGCGACGCCGCTGATAGACGCGGGTGGCGCGCCGCAACGGCAGGTAGTGGGGCACGCGGTTCAGGCGGCACAACTCGGCGACCTTCTTTTCGCTACGCGGCCGCAGGTGCAGCACTTGCCACTCCGCGGCGCTCATCGGAACACGGCGCCCTCGGTCAGTTTCCAGGGCAACCCATGCCGGTTGAGCGCATCCATGAACGGGTCGGGATCGAGTTGCTCCATGTTGAAGACGCCGCAACCGCGCCACTGCCCGGTGAGCATCAGCTTGGCGCCGATCATGGCGGGCACGCCGGTGGTGTAGGAGATCGCCTGGGAGCGCACCTCGCGGTAGCATTCCTCGTGGTCGCAGATGTTGTAGACGTAGTACACCCGCGTGCGGCCGTCCTTGCGTCCGCGCACCTGACAGCCGATGCAGGTCTTGCCCTTGGTCAACGGTCCGAGCGACGCCGGGTCCGGCAGCAGCGCCTTCAGGAACTGCAGCGGCACCACCGGATGGCCCTGGTAGATGACCGGGTCTATGCGCGTCATGCCCACGTTGCCCAGCACTTCCAGGTGCTTCAGGTAGTTGTCGGAGAAGCTCATCCAGAAGCGCGCCCGCTTGAGGCCGGGCAGATGGCGCGCCAGCGATTCCAGCTCCTCATGGTACATCAGATAAACGTTCAGGCTGCCCAGCCCCTCCGGCATGCGGAAGCGCCGTCGCACCGAAAGCGGGTCCGTTTCGCGCCAGCCGCCGTCTTCGTAGTAGCGCCCCCTGGCCGTGACTTCGCGGATGTTGATCTCGGGGTTGAAATTGGTGGCGAAGGGCTGCCCATGACTGCCGGCGTTGCAGTCAATAATATCAATCGTCTCGACCCGGTCGAGGTAGTGCTTGAGGATATAGGCGCAGAACACGCTGGTGACGCCGGGGTCGAAACCGCTGCCCAGCAACGCCATGCGCCCGGCGGCGCGGAAGCGCTCCTGGTAGGCCCACTGCCAGCGATACTCGAACTTGGCGACGTCCGGGGGGTCGTAGTTGGCCGTGTCCAGGTAGTCAACGCCGGCTTCCAGGCAGGCGTCCATCAGATGCAGATCCTGGTAGGGCAGGGCCACGTTGATCAGCAGGTCCGGCCGGAAACGGCGCAGCAGGGCGACGGTCTCGGGCACGTTGTCGGCGTTTACCTGCGCCGTCTCGATCGGCCGCGGCAGTTGCGCGGCGATGGCGTCGCACCGCGCCTTGGTGCGGCTGGCCAGGCAGATGCCGTCGAACACCTCGGGAACCTGCGCGCACTTGTGGGCCACCACGCCGCCGACGCCGCCGGCCCCTACGATCAGTACTCTGGCCATACAGTCTCCGCCTCAATTCTCGAAGTAGGTGTAGCCGCGCAGGCCCGCCTCGTAGGCGGCCAGGATCTCGCGCCGTTCGGCCGGGGTGATGCGCTTCTGCTTCACGGCCTCCTCGGCCAGCGCGCGGAATTGCTCGATCAGCCGCGCAGGCGTGTACTCGACGTAGCTGAGCACGTCGGCGACCGAGTCGCCGCCGACCTCCTGCACATACTCGATCTCCCCGTCCTCGTCCACGCGGATACTGACCACGTTGGTGTCGCCGAAGAGATTGTGCAGGTCGCCCAGCGTTTCCTGGTAGGCGCCCACCAGGAACGCGCCAAGAATGTACTCCTCGCCGCGCGTGAAGGCGTGAACCGGCAGCGTCGGGCTGACATCGTGCAGATCTATGAAGCGGTCTATCTTGCCGTCGCAGTCGCAGGTAATGTCGGAGAGATAGGCCAGGCGCTGGGGCTTCTCGGTGAGACGGTGAATGGGCATGATCGGGAACAGTTGGTCAATGGCCCAGACATCCGGCAGCGACTGGAAAACGCTGAAATTGCAGTAATAAACGTCTGACATCAGGGCCGGCAGGTCGCGCAACTCCTCCGGAACGATCTTGAGCTTGTGCAACTCGCCGGAGATGCGCGTGAGGATGTACCAGAAGATCTGGTCGCCCTGGCCGCGCTGCCGCAGGGTGATCTGGCCGTGCGAGAAGGCGGCGTGCACCTCGTCGCGGTAGAAGATGGCGTCGTTGAAGTATTCCTGCAGGTTCTTGGAGCGCAGCGACTTGGTGACCTCCATGAGATTCGCGAGCGGCGGCGGCAGCGGATCGGGCAGGTCTTCCGGCAGCGCGTTGACCTCGAAGCGGGCGGTGTCGAGCACGTTCATCAGCAGCACCGAATAGTAGCCGATCAGGGCGCGGCCGGACTCGCTGATGATGACGGGGTGGGGGACGCCGGCCTGGACGCACACCTGCATGACACCCTCGACCACGTCGGCGCAGTACTCCGACACGTCGTAATTGGCGCTGCTCGCGAAGTTCGTGCGCGAGCCGTCGTAGTCAATGGCCAGGCCGCCGCCGATATCGAGGATGCCCATGCGGGCGCCCTCCTGGTGCAGGCCGGCGTAAACGCGGGCGGCTTCGGCAATGGCGGCGCGGATGTCGCGGATGTTCGGAATCTGCGAGCCCAGGTGGTAATGCAGCAGTTCCAGCGAATCGAGCATGTCGTGCTCGCGCAGGGCATCCACGACCTCGATGACCTGCTGCGGCGTCAGGCCGAAAACGCTGCGATCTCCGCCCGATTCGGTCCACTTGCCCCCGCCGCGCGAAGACAGCTTGACGCGTACGCCCAGGCGCGGCTTGACCCCCATGGCCGCCGCGCGCTCGCGGATCAGGTCGAACTCGGCCGGCGTCTCGATCACCAGCAGGGTCTGCAGGCCCATCTTCAGCGAGTAGAGCGCCAGGTCAATGAACTCGGCATCCTTGTAGCCGTTGCACACCAGGTAGGCCTCGGGATCGTGCAGGCATGCCAACGCGATGATCAGCTCGGCCTTGCTGCCGGCTTCCAGGCCGTGGTGATAGGGGGCGCCGAAGGACACCACATCGTGCACGGCCTGTTCCTGCTGGTTGACCTTGATGGGGTAGACGCCGCGGTAGACGTTCTTGTAGCCGTATTCCGCGATGGTGTGCTGGAAGCATTCGTTGAGCAGCGCAATGCGCGAGCCCAGCAGATCGCTGAAGCGCAGCAGCAACGGCAGCCGCATGCCCCGCTCGCCGAGACCCTGGATGATGTCCCAGATACGCACGCGCACTTCGCCGGCGCTGTTGCGCAGCTTGACGGTCACGAAGCCGTCGGGCGTGATGGTAAAATAACCGTTGCCCCACGAGTCAATCCCGTAAAGCTCAGCGCTGCGGCGGCTGTCCCAGCCGTCGAGGGCTTCCTGCAAACGTCGCGGCATGGCGTGCGGTGCTCCTGAAGGCGCTCTTACCAGGCGCTGACCACGGCGTTGACGATTTCGTGCGCCAACTGGCGCGCCGCTTCGGGCATGGCCGAACGGCGAGCGCTGATGAGGTCGCCGCCGGCGGGCAGTGTCGCGTCGCCCTGCACAACGGTGTCCACGATGGTCTTGTTGCCGGCGCGCTGGGTAGCCTTGATGGCGGCGCGGATGACGACGCGGTACTCGCGCACCGTGCGCGGGCGATCGCGCTCATAGCGCATCGGTTCGAGCCGGTAGCTGACCACCGTGCCCACCAGGCGTATGGCGGCGTCGTCCTTGCCGACCAGCTCCAATTGCCCTTCGCGCTGCAGTTCCTGCAAGGTGGCGCGCGTGACTTCCGTTTCGATCAGCGGTTCGCCCGTCCGGTTCAGGAAGGTGTCGACCGAGATGGTGCGCAATCCGGGCGGCAGCGTGGTGCCGACGCGGTAACTGGCGCAGCCGGCGACGGCGAGCAACGCCGCCAGAAGGGGCAGGGCGGCCAGGCGGTGATGACGTATGTTCATGGTGTCGGTTCTCCTTGTGGATCGGTTGACTTGCCGCCCTCCACGGCGGCAAGCTCGTCCAATCGCTGGCGCGCCTTATCGGCCTGAGGCGCATTGGGAAAGCGGCGCAGAAACTCGCCGTAGGCCGCGATCGCCGCTGAGGGCGGATGGCGCGGCGAATCGTAGAAGGCGGCGGCGCGGTAATGACGCTCGGTACGACTGGCCTGCAACTCGTCGAACGCGGACTGCAGGCGCGCGCGTTCGGGATGCTCCGGGTAGTCGCGCAGCGCCACGGTCAGGGAAGACATGGCCCGCAGGTTGATGGCATCGTCGTCCGGATAGCGCCGCGCCAGGCGGTAGCGGCACATGGCGGCTTGCGCGGCCGCGTCGCGCGCCTCGTCGCTGCCGGCATGGTCGGTAGTGATGCGCTCGAAGGTGGCCGTGGCCTCGACAAGATCGTTCGCGTCCACCTGCAGCAGGCCGGCTTGGAGCAGCGCCGCCGGCGTGCGCTGCCACTGCGGGGCCAGCTCAGCGATCTGCTTGAACATCTTGAGGGCGCGCTCCTCGCTGCCCTTACCACGGTAGTGGTTGGCGATGGCGAACATGTGCTCCAGGGCGTCGCTGGCCGGAAAGCGGTCGGCGTAGTAGTGCAGCAGATAGCTGTACTCTTCGAAGGCTTTGGCGTACTTGCGGCGTTTTTCCAGCAGGCGCGCCTTGCCGCGTTGAGCCGTGACGGCCTCGGGTGCGTCGCCCCAGTAGCGCACCAGCGCGTCGCAGGCGCGGGCGGCGGCGCGCAGTTTGCCGGCGCGTTCCAGCCCGCGCGCATGCGTCAACTGCCGGTCAGGTGCGGCCTCATGGGGCGAGCGATGCCAGAATCCCGGGATCTTGCGCTCGGGGCGCGTGGCGGCGGTATCCTGCGGCGTCAGCCAGAGGTCGTCCGTCTGGCGGTTGTAGGAGTCGCTGCGGCTGCTGCCAGCCGGCATGGCGGCCTGCACGCCGCCCGCCGCCATCAGCAGCGCGAGCGTCACAAGCCGCCGCAGGCACGCTGGAATCGCCTTGATTAGCATGTGATTGCCATCTAAACTAACAATTTTTCGCATCTTCGCGGCAACAGGTGGTTACGCGCCGAAAGGCAGTCCGGCCGGTTCCGTAAAAGTCAGCGATACCATAGCAGATTGGACGGGTAGCATAGAAGCATGAAAAAGGTTTTGATCCCCACCAAGCTGGACGCCGTGGCGGCGAAGACGCTCAAGGCCAACGGAAACTACACGGTCGTGCAGGATGCGCAGACGCCTCTGCCGGAGCTGGCGGCGGCGCATCCCGACACCTACGCCCTGATTGTGCGCAGCGAGCCGGTGGATGCCGCGATCATGGCGGCGTTGCCGCAACTCAAGGTGAGCGTCCGCGCCGGCGCCGGCTACGACACGATTGACATCAAGAGCGCGCGCAAACGCGGGGTGGATGTCATGAACACCCCCGGCGCCAACGCCAACGCCGTGGCCGAGGAGACGATCACGCTGATGCTGGCCGACGCCCGCTTCGTGATTCCCGCCGACGCCTCCACGCGCGCCGGCGGTTGGGAGAAAAAGGCCTTCATGGGACGCGAACTGGCCGGCAAGACGGTCGGTATCGTGGGCCTGGGCAACATCGGCCGCCTGGTGGCCAAACGGCTGAAGGGTTTCGAGTGCCGCCTGCTGGGCTATGACCCGCTGGTGTCGAGCGAGCGCGCGCGCGAAATCGGCGTCGAGCCGGTCGGTCTCGAAGCCCTCTTCAGCGAATCGGATTTCGTCACGCTGCACATTCCCGAGACCGAGGCGACGCGCAAACTGGTGGGCGCCAAGCTGCTCGGGCTGATGAAGACCGGCGCCGCGATCGTCAACTGCGCCCGCGCCGGCATCATTGACGAAGAAGCCCTGCGCGCCGTCAAGAAGGACAGGCAACTGCGCTTCATGACGGACGTTTATCCCAAGGACGCCCCCGGCCCCAAGAGCGTGGCGGACGTGGCCGACATCATGATGCCGCACCTGGGCGCCAGCACCCACGAGGCCAACAGCACTGCGGCCCGGCGCGCCGCCGAGCAGTTGATAGACCTGGACGAGCGCGGCGCCACGGCCTATATCGTCAACCGCGACATTCCCGACGGCCTCGACAAGGCCTATTGCGATCTGGCCTTCGTGCTGGCGCGGCTCACGCGCGCCCTGGCGGGGCCGTCGGCGCCGCTCAAGATGATCGAGACCAGCTTCTACGGCCGGCTGGAACCCTTCGCGCCCTGGCTGCTGGTCTCGCTGCTGTCGGGCCTGTGGGAGGACTTCGACCGGTTCAACGACTATAAGGCCGCCATCAAGTTCCTCCAGGATATGGGCATCGAGTATGTCAACCGGGCCGTGGACGCCGAAAAGGGCTTCGCCAACTCGATGACCATTGACCTGATCGTCGAGGAGAGCGGCAACCGGCTGAAACGCACCAGCGTGCGCGGCACCGTCGCCGAAGGGCTACTGATGGTCTCGCGCATCAACGAGTTCGACCGGCTCTACTTCGAGCCCGACGGCGCCATGCTTTTCTGCATCTACGCGGATCGTCCTGGCGTGATCGCGGCGATCAGCCGCCGGCTGGCCGACCAGGGCATCAATATCGAGGACATGCGCAACCCCCACGATGCCAAGACCAACCGTTCGCTGGTTATCTTCAAGCTGAACCGCACGCTCTCGCCGGACAGTCTGAATGCGATTGCCGCGGAGATCTCCGCCAGTTCGTCCATGTGCGTTTCACTCTAGCCGGGAGATTACATGTCCGTCCGCGTTCGCTTCGCGCCCAGCCCCACCGGCCAGGTGCACATCGGCAATATTCGCGCCGCCATCTTCAACTGGCTCTTCGCGCGCCACGAGGGCGGCGTCTTTCTGCTGCGCGTTGAGGACACCGATCGCGAGCGCTCCACCCCGGAGGCCATCTCCGCGCTGATGCGCGTGATGACGTGGCTGGAGATGCAGCCGGACGAGCAACCCGTCTACCAGAGCGCCCGCACCGCCCGCCACCTCGCCGTGGCCGAGCAGATGGTGGCATCCGGCGCGGCCTATCGCGAGGACCGCGACGGCAAGGGCATCTGCGTCGTCTGCCGCATGCCCCGCGAAGGCCGGCTGGAGTTCACCGACTTGATCAAGGGCCGCATCCGCAAAAGCGCCGAAGACACGCAGGATTTCGTGATTGTCCGCGCCGACGGCACACCCGTCTTCCACCTCGCGAATGTCGTGGACGACCACGACATGGGCATCACGCACGTGATCCGCGGCGACGACCACGTGGAGAACACCTTCAAGCACCTGCAGATATTCCGCGCCATGGGCGTCGAGCCGCCCGCCTACGCCCACCTGCCGATGATCGTCAATGCCATGGGCAAGCCCTACTCCAAACGCGACGGCGCCGCCTTCGTCGGCGAGTTCCAGGAACAGGGCTACCTTCCCGAGGCGCTCTTCAACTTCCTGGCGCTGCTGGGCTGGGCGCCGGGCGACGATCGCGAGATCATGACGCGCGCCGAAATGGCCGCGGCCTTCACACTCGACCGCTGCAAGTCGAGCGCCGCCCGTTTCGACCAGAAGAAGCTGACCTGGATGAACGGGGAGTATCTGCGCCGGTTGCCGCGCGCCACGCTCGAGGCCGCGTTCCGCGAGCGTCTGGCCGGCGCCGGTCTCTCGCCCGATAACCTGCCCGCCGGGCAGTGGGAGGCGATCCTGGACCAGATGATCCCGCGCACCAAGTTTTTCAGCGAGGTGCCCGCCAACTGCGCCTACTTCTTTACGGAAGAGTACGGCTTCGACCCCAAGGCTTACGAGAAGCGGCTCAAGGTTGACGGCGTGCCGGCGCTGCTGGAGGATGTCGCCGCGGCCTTCGAGGCGTTGCCGGCCTTCACGCACGAAAGCAGCGAGGCCGCGTTGCGCGCGCTCGGCGAAGCCAGAGGAGCAGGCATGGGCGCGTTGGTTCATCCCGTGCGCGTGGCCGTCTCCGGTTCGGGTGAGGGACCCGGGCTCTTCGAGATGCTGGCGCTACTGGGACGGGAACGCGTCTGTGCGCGCCTGCGCCGCGTCGCCGCGGCGTTGAAGGCTGGAAGTTAAACGTTCTGGGAAGGGAAGAAGGAAAATCCACACATGCCTACACTTGCCGCCTACCGGAGAAATGTCCACAGCCAATATGGCGAAGATGGGGTGGTGCAGGAGCTTGTGCGACGTCTCGGCATCGTCAATGGCCAGTTTGTCGAGTTTGGCGCGTGGGACGGCGAACACCTGAGCAACACGCGGCTGCTGCTGGAGCAGGGATGGCGGGGGGTTTATATTGAGGCGGATCCGGAACGGCACGCACGGCTCGTGACCAATATGCTTCCTTTCAAGGACCGTGTCGTCTCGCTGCGGGCGTTTGTGGAGCCGGAAGGGGAGCAGTCGCTGGACCAGTTGTTGAAGCAGACGCCGACTGAGAGCAGTTTTGACCTGTTGAGCATAGATATAGACTCCTTCGATTGGCACATCTGGCGGGGACTCAAGCAGTATCGGCCCACGATCGTCATTATCGAGATCAACTCGAGCATTCCCGTGGGCATCATCAAGACCAACCGCGCGCTCGGCGACGGCGGATCGAGTTTCTCGGCGACGCTTGAACTTGGCAACCGGAAAGGGTACACGCTCGTCTGTCATACCATCGCCAACATGATTTTTGTCCGCTCCGACATGGTGTCGAAACTCGGGTTGCCCGACGATGAACTGGCTTATCCCGAGACGCTCTGTGACTACGCCGCCGTGCATGTGGTCTGGGACTTGTATCTTCCGCAACGACTGATCCGGCTCTGGCGGAGGCTTCAGAAGGCGGCGGAGAGACCGCGACGCAGCTCGTAGTACGGCGACTACTGATCGAGCACGGGGATGCCGAGACCGGACAAGTACCGGAACGTGCTATCGTAGAAGGCTGGGGTACGCGTGGGGTCATTTGTTTCGCCCGGCGGGACGAAAAGAACGCGGTAGGCGTTTCGGAGATAGTTCTTACGCTCCTGTTTCTCCATGTCGCACCACTTGTTGCCCGGAAAGAAATGGGCGCGCTGTAGTATGCGCGTGGCAAGTCACATGGCGTGTTCGTTTTCCATCACTGTCTTCCGGCGCCAGCCATGCGACAGCCGTTTGCCGTTTGGCCGTTGAGCGCAATCTCGTCGAGATCCTGGGGCCATATCGTCGCTCTCAATCGTGTTCCGATCCACATAGTTATCGGCGAATTGAGATGCCCATAAATGGCGAGAGTCGCCATCTTACGCGCGCCGCGCCGTGCGCTTGACACGCGCGGGAGAAGGCCGGCGTGGGAACCGGCCCTCCAGCGGATAGTTCAACGGGCGATTGTATTGACATCTGGAGGGCCCGCTTCCACGCGGGCCGAGTGGGCGCGTGTCTGCGTGCATGTTGTGGCGCGCACTCAGTGCAACTCTCGCAGTTTGGGGGCTTGTCTTGCCGCGTACTAACGACTACAATATTTATGTTATCTGGATGCTCGATACCAGACAGGGCGTTGGCGCGGTCAACGGAACTGTCGAGAGCGATATGAAAATGTGAAGAGATGACCCGGTTGACGATCACGGACGACGATTACGGAAAACGAGGAGAAGATCCGAATCATGCACCGTAATCGTAAACTGATGGGAGACACGATGAAAACACAGACCTGGATGCTGTTATTGGCCGCGACGACCTTGCTGGGCGGCGCGGGACACCGCGCCTGGGCGCAAGAGGCGGCGGGGAAAGCTGCCGGTCAGTCCGACAAGGCGGCCGTGGCGGAAGCGAACGCGGTCGTCTGGCTGGACGACTTTGCGGCCGCGCAGGCCAAGGCGCGCGAACTCAAACGGCCGATTCTGGCCGATTTCTCCGGATCGGACTGGTGCGGTTGGTGCATCCGCCTCGAGAAGGAGGTCTTCAGCCAGGCGGCCTTCAAAAAGTACGCTCAGGCGAACGTGGTGCTCTTCCTGGCGGATTTTCCACGGCGCAAGGTGCTGCCGGCGAACGTCAAGGCGCAGAACGAGAAGCTCGCAGCGAAGTATGGTGTGGAGGGATTTCCGACAGTTCTGCTGTTGGACGCCGAAGGCCAGGTGTTGGCGCAAACCGGCTATCAGGCTGGCGGCGCCGAGGCCTATGTGAAACACTTGCAGGAACTGGTCAAGGCACCGCCGGCAGCGGCGCAACCTTGACCGGGGACATCGGACAACACCAACACCAACACGAACACGAAAGGTGCGTGACATGATGAACAAGAAGATGACGGAAGCGATCAACGGGCAGATCAACAAGGAACTCTTCTCGTCCTACCTCTATCTGGCCATGGCGGCGGACGCGATGGACAAGGGATTCAAGGGCGTGGCCCATTGGCTCACCATACAGGCGGGTGAGGAGAAGGCGCATGCCGAACGCTTCACCAAGTATCTTTACAGCCAAAATGCCAAGGTGGTCCTGACCGCCATCGAGGCGCCCCAAACCTCGTGGAAGGACGTGCAGGAGATGTTCGCCGCCACGCTCAAGCACGAGCAGTTCATTACGGCCTCGATCAACGACCTGGGCAAACTCGCCAAGTCGCTTGACGACTTCGCCACCCTTGAGATGCTGCAGTGGTTCTTCAAGGAGCAGGTCGAAGAAGAAGGCAATGCGCAGGACATTCTCTGGATGCTGGAAATGGCCGCCGGCTCGAAGGGCGCGCTGTTCCAGGTGGACCGCAAGCTGGGCAAGCGCGGGGACGACTGAGGCAATAGAAATCGAGATTCAGTAGTCCCGACTCCGGGCGCGTGGCGACTGATCATGTCAGGGAGCGTTCGAGTGACGTTGTGGCTGGCCCTGACGCTGCCATGCGGCGTCAGGGCGGCTTCGCCTTTTGTTGTCACGGCCAGTCTCGACCGTGTCAGCGAGCCACCGGCCGTGGTCGTCAGCGCTACGATTCCGGCGGGCCATCACCTCTACAGTGACGCCTGGGAGGTGAAAGTGGCCGGCCTGGCGCTCAAGCCGCAGTCGCCGTTACCGGTCGCCAGAGTCCTCGATTCCTTCTCGGGAGAGCAACGCGACGTGTTGTCGCGTAGTTTTACGGTGCGTTACCCGCTGCCGGCGGACCTGGCCGGCGCCGGGTCTGTCGAAGTGGCTTGGCAAGGATGCTCCAGCACGGTCTGCTTCCTGCCGCAGAGCGCCACGTTCCAGCTCACGGCCGATTCCGGGCCGGCTGCCGCGGGCGCGACGGTCTCGGACCGCGCGCCGCACCGCTGGCTGGATGGCGTCCGGCCGACCGGGACCGCCAGCGGTTATCTCGACGCGCGCGCGTTCATGGCCTTTCTAGATCGCGCGGAGGAAGCCGGCACGGGAGCCGCTCAAGTTGGACCGCACGCATCGCGAATGGCGGCTTTCGCGGCCGATCCGTCCGCGTTCCTGCGGCAACGCGGCTGGCTGCTGACGGCGTTGCTGGTGCTGCTCGGTGGACTGATGCTCAACCTTACGCCATGCGTTTTGCCCATGATCCCGGTCAACCTGGCGATCATCGGCGCGGGCGTGCAGAACGGTTCGCGGGCGCGCGGCCTGGCGATGGGCAGCGCCTATGGCGCGGGCATGGCGCTGGCCTACGGCGGGCTGGGCGTGGCGGTGATGCTGACCGGCGGCTTTTTCGGGGCCGTACAGTCGAGTGCCTGGTTCAATCTCGCCATCGCGGCGGTGTTTGTTGTGCTGGGGCTGGCGCTCTTCGACCTGCTGACGATTGACTTGTCGCGCTTCCAACGCAATGGGCCTACTGGCGGCGGATTCGTGGCTGCGCTGTCCATGGGGGCTATAGCCGCGCTGTTGGCCGGCGCCTGCGTGGCGCCGGTGGTCATGGCGGTGCTGTTGCTCGCGGGCCAGTTGTACCACGCCGGCACGCGCGCGGCATTGCTGCTGCCCCTGCTCTTGGGCGCCGACATGGCCCTGCCCT
>JAQULY010000126.1 GCA_028718445.1 Kiritimatiellia bacterium | reverse complement strand
CAGGACCGAGGCGCCGCTCATGTAACTCAACATCCAATGGCGCTTCATCAGGCCCAACGTGGGGCCATGCTCGGAACCGACCAGCCAGCCCAGATATTCCGGAATAAACGATTGGGGTTGACCGGCCAGAGGGTAGGCTTTCTGGCTGGGAATGTCGCCGCGCATGGAGAAGACCGAAGGGATCGTAAAAAACAGCAGATCGTACTGCCGCGCGGCGCCGCGGCAGAAACTGAGCAAGATCATGGTGCTGGGCAGCGTGGACATCGGCAATTCCAATCCTTCCATGCGGGTGCCCAGTTCGGCGGCATAATGACACCCGGCGGCAATGGAACTGCAGGTGACCATGCGATGCTGGTGTCGCGCATAGCACCCTCCCATCCATTCCAGATAATGACGGCAAGCCTCTTCCCTGGATCGTTTTGGGGACAGGTCGAACCCGCCGTGCGCGGCCTGGCTGAAATAGTAGCCGTCCCACTCCCCTTCGTTGAATCCGAAGAAACGCTTGCCGAAAATGCGGCATAACGAATCGAAGATGTCCCGCGGGATTTCCGTCACGGCCATGGAATTCATCGCCAAAATGAACAGCCCCATGTCGGCGATCCGTTGGGCATCCGCCTCCCACCCGTCCATGGTCTTGCCCGGCTTGCTCAGATCTTCTGGCCGGGCGGGCAGTTCCTGAATGTTGTTGTACCACTGGAGCGATCCGACGGCCGATCCCAAACGCGCGTCCGCGAACAGTTGGCGGTAAAGGGGAGTGGCGCGCCAATTCGACGGCTGCAATGCAGTGCGGAAGTCCGTGCCCAGGTCGACGCGGAATACCGGAGGATTTTGGCTCCCCCGGTGACGCGGCGCTTCTTCCGGAATAATCGGGAGATTGTAAATCGAGCGTTGGTTCCGCATGTCGCTGTTCTTCTTCCCGGTCATACCCGATCCTGTTCTTCCGGCCATTCCGGAACGCCAAAGCCCAATTTCTTCCAGGGGATGTCCCGGAACCGCAGGTTCAAGAACGGTTCTTTCGTCTTGATCCGGAAAATGCGCACGTCATTGGGAGGAACGCCGCAACGCAGCCCGCCGTCTTGAACTTCCGTCTCGCCATAAGCCAGCCATTCCTCGACGTCTTCTATTTCCTGGCCTTTGACGCGAACGGTTCCTTCCCATGGCAAGGCATGCGAATTATTGCACAATGTCACGATCAATTCATTCGGCTGGTCCGTCACGTTGAGCGACCAGTAGATCGGCCGTCCCTCGATCTCGATCAAGGCGCACTCGGCCAGCAGGGGATCGAGCGCTCGCGCGATCTCCGCGAACACGGGAGAATCGGTTCGGTCCGCTCCCCAAGCCGGTTCATCGACCAGAATCAACCGTCCCTTGCCGCATGGCCGTTCGTCAACGGCCTTGTTGGATTCCGTTTTAGGTATATCCGGCCATTGCCCGCGATCGACCGCCACGACTCCGCCTTTTTCCATGAATGCCTTCAGCCGGCTGGCGACCTCCGGAGCGATTCCCTTTTCCCATGTTCCTAAAAGAATAATGGCCCGATACTTGTCCAGGCACGATTCGGCGGCATTGTCCAGAATCACGTCGAACAGGTCGCCGAATGGCGTGTTGGTGACGAGGCCGCGCTCGTCGCGGGCCGGATTGGGCGTCGCGTTCGCCAGTTTATAACCGGGATAAATCCGATCCAGGAACCGATCGATCTGCCAATCGCCCTGGTTATAAGGAATATTTCCCCAGACGCAGTTCGGCTTGCTCCGGATGTATTCGCAAGACGGCGCCCAGCCATGAGCGAACGGCAGCATGAGCGCCACGGGCTGGTAAGAGACCCCGCGTAGGGGATATTTTTTGGCCATTTGGCTGCATTCCCAGAACAACCAGCCAAGGGGCGTGAAGTTTTCCTTGATCGACGACGGCGTAACACTCTGCGTCGTTAACGGAGCGGGAGTATGCAGATTGTAATCCAACTGCATCCCCTCTCCTCTGGCATCGCACGGGAATAGACCGCTTTCGATACCGAGAACGGAGGCGCCGCTCATGTAGCCCAACATCCAATGGCGCTTCATCAGCCCCAACGTGGAGCCGTGTTCCGGACCGACCAACCAACCCAGATATTCCGGGATACACGATTGGGATTGACCTGCCAGAGGATAGGCTTTCTGCCCGTGCATGTCGCCGCGCATGGAGAAGACCGAAGGACCCGTGAAAAAGAGCAGATCGTACTGCCGCGCGGCGCCACGACAGAAACTGAGCAAGATCATGCTGCTGGGCAGCGTGGCCTGCGGCAGTTCCACACCGACCATGCGGGTGCCCAGCTCGGCGGCATAATGACACCCGGCGGCAATGGAACTGCAAGTGACCATGCGATGCTGGTGCCGCGCATAACATCCCCCCATCCATTCCAGATATTGACTGCATGCCTCTTCCCTGGTGCGTTTTGGAGACAGGTCGAACCCGCCGAGCGCGGCCTGGCGGAAATAGTAGCCGTCCCACTCCCCTTCGTTGAAGCCGAAGAAGCGCTTGCCGAAAATACGGCACAGCGAATCGAAGATATCCCGTGGAATTTCCGTCACGGCCATGGAATTCATCGCCAAAATGAACAGCCCCATGTCGGCAAATCGTTGGCCCGCCGTTTCCCAGCCGTCGATGGCCTTGCCCGGCTTGCTCAGATCTTCTGGCCGGGCAGGCAGTTCCTGAATGTTGTTGTACCACTGGAACGATCCGAGGACCGATCCCAGACGCGCATCGACCAGAAACTGGCGGTAAAGCGGACTGGTTCGCCAATCCGCTCCGCAAAACTGCAAGGCATTGCGGAAGTCCGCGCCCAGGTCGCCGCGGAACACCGGAGGATTTTGGCTCCCCCGGTGCCGCGCCGCCTCATCGGGAACAATGGGAAAATTATAGATGGCCGGCAAGGCTGAACCCGGCGCTTTCGATGTTCGTTCGCTCTTCATTTTCGATGGCCGTTCCTCCTTCATGATGCCTCTTCACTGCTCAACCGTCATCACCGTTCGAATTTCATCCTGGCTCAGCGCCCGTCCGTTGTAGACGCGCACGTCGTCGATCAGTCCATTCCAGAAGTCGCCGGACATCCAATCGCTCGCGGACTTTGCCCCAATATACAATGGACCGGCATCGATCGATCCGGTTCCACTGGCGGCAGCGGAACCCGGCTCTCCCCCGTCCACATAGAGCTTGATGGTTGTTCCGTCATAGGTCGCCGCGATGTGATGCCATTCGCCAATCGGCGGGGGATTGGTCAGGACGTTAAACGTTCCGGCGGAAGTTTTGAGCACAAACGACAGCTTCGACGCGCTGCTGCTGTGATACAGGCGGTACTGCGTTCCATCGGCCCCTTTTTGCAGAATTCGTCGGCTGCCATTCCAATCCGTCGCCTTGATCCACGCGCACAGCGTGAACGGCCCGGTCGGATTCAGGTCGTCCTGACTCGTGACGGACGCATACTGTTTGCTGAGAGCAGAAAAGGACAACGCAAGGGAGCCGACTTTTTTGTCAGTGGAGCTGTAGCTCATGCCGCTCTTGAGTTTCGCGAAGTTGGTGATTCCGTACGGCGCCGTGTCGTTGGTGTTCCCGTCGAAATTCCAGCGGCAGGTCAGATGGTTATATTCGTAGGCGCCCATGTCGTGGACGGTCACTCCGTCGCCGTTCCCATCCAGGGGCCGACTATTGCCGTCGAAATCGTTTTCCGGATATGTCGTGACGAGTCCCGCATCGATGCAAGGCGAAGCGAGTGTCAGCCGATAATCGCCCGCCGCCGCGTTGCGGAAGAGAGGATCGACATTAATATTTCCCGTCCCGTCCCCGTATCCGACGGTCCCGCCGATGCTCTGGACATTGCCGTGATCGACGATCGCCAAGGGATTGTTATTGACGATGTCGGTCGCGTACATGTTGCCCCGCACGATGCAATTCCGGACGGCGCTGGAGAGTCCGCTGGGAACCTCCTCCACGGGAATATAAATCCCGCTGGCCGTATATGCCTTGTTTCCGACGATCGTGCAGTTCCGGACCGTTGACCCACAGGTAATGGAGACCGCGCCGTAGTAATCCCCGACGACGCCGTTGTCCAGGATGAGACAGTTCTCGATCACTCCGCCCCATTGCGCGCAGACGCCCGGGCAACAATAACTGGAATTGCCGACGACGATGCTGTTCTGAAGGAATGAATTTGGAAACAAGAAAGCGGCGCCGCCCCATTCCGGATGGACCGTATCGTGTTTGCCGTGATTTCCCGCGATCAGACAATTTCGCGCCGCGCCGCCGTAAACGTACACCGCCGCGCCGCCAAAACAGTTCGTCACGGTAAATCCGTCCGCCACGCCGAATCCCGAGTTGGCCGTGTAAGCCTCAATCCGGATTCCCTTCCGAACGTCCTGTCCGTCGATGACGGTCGTTCCGAATCCGTTCACGCTCTTCACGACCAGGCTCTTGGTCATGTTCATGACCTCGTTGGCGCTACTGGTATAAACGCCGTTCGACACCCAGACGGTGGCGCCATCGGCCGCCGCGTCAATGGCCGTCTGAATGGATGTCGCCGCCATGGTCCAGTTGGTGTAGGGCGCGATGTTGCCGCCCGAAGGAGAGACGAAATATTCCGTCCGGACATCCCGAATCGCCTGGATGTATTCCTGAGGCGCGGTCAGCCAGTCGATGCCCGCTCCATAAATCCAGGCGACGCCGTCGCCTACCCTCAGCATAAAACGCAGAGACGCGCTGATTTCCGCCGGCGTGAGCGGGAGCGGCTGCCATGGCCAAAGGCCAAAACTGACGCGCGTGCGTTGGCGGTAGAGTTCCGGGTCCGCGCTCAGGATGGCCGCCGCGTCGCGTATCTGCTTCAAGCCCGAGGCAAAATCGCCATAAGTCTTGTTGGAATAGCCATCCTCGAACCCATCCGTTATCGTGCATCCTTCGGACTCCTGCAAAAGCCCGTCAAAAAATCCGATCAACAGGCCCATTCCCGAATCTGGGGGAGGTGCGCTGACGGTCGTGATATAACTGGGACCGTAGGTGAGTAGGAGTTTGACGCCGGGGAAATTCGTGCGAATCGCCGTCATCATCTGAGCGCCGCGTTCCCGAGCCTTATTGTTATAATTGGCATAGCTGACGCCGGGATAATTCTGCTGATCGTGATAATCGAACAGATCGTAAGGATTATCCGGATACGCTGGCGTCGAAGGGTACTGTTCCGTATCGAGGCAAATTCCGACCGCTCCGCACGCATACGCGGCGGCGGCAAATTTGCCGCATCGATTCGTGATCTCGCTCCAGGCAACGTCATCGAACCAGTCGTCCCGAATACCGTCCGTGTTCAGTTGCGCATAGTTGTTGGTCAAATGCCCCAATGACAACGACTGCATGATACTCGCGCCGTCGATAAACTGTTGTGTCGGCCATGTCGGCGTCCTGTCTCTATCCAGCGCATATGCGGAAAGGTAGCCGCTGGTTGAGGGGTCGAATACAATCCCATCAAACGGCAAGGCGATCAACGCCGCCAGGTTGTCCTGGATTCCAACAGGCGAAATCGTGCCCGAAGGCGCCACGGACGAGGAAAAACCGCCAAAGGTAACGATCTTGCCCGTAGCCGGATCGCCGGCGCGGCAATCCTCCGATCCTAGAACCAATCCCAACAGAATGGCCGACATGATTAGACAGAATCTTCCCGTACGCATGGAATGTCTCCTTTTCAGCGTTTAAACGATGGCGATCCGACGAATCAACGAATGAGAATCAAGGTTCCTCTGGCGGCGGGCGCCTCGTAGCAGCCGATGTCGTAGTCCTTGACGCCGTCGCCATTGCCATCCGTCGGCCGGACGGCGCCGTTCAGGTCATTGGTGATGGAGGCAATGGTTTTGCCCGCGTCGATGCAGGGAGATCCTCTTTGCAGCGTGTAATTTCGCGCGGCGGCTTTGACGACCCGGGGATCGGCCGAAAAATTGCCCGCGCCCCCGCCATACCCGCCCGACCCGCTGACGCTCTCGACGTCGCAGTTTTCGAACACCGTGCCGGAGTAGTTGTTCACCACGTCGTCCGAAACCGTGTTGCCCCAGATGACGCAGTTCTGGATCGAACCTCCGTTGTTGTCGGTCACGGCCACGCCGCTGCCGGCATACGCCTTGTTTCCGACGATCGTGCTGTTACGAATCGTGGAGGCGACGACATTGACGGCACCGTAGTAATCGCCGACCTTGCCGTTATCGCGAATGAGGCAGTTCTCGATCAACCCGCCCCATTGGGCGCAAACCCCCGGCGTCAGGTAGCAGGTGTTGCTGCTGATAATGGAATTTCTGAGCACGGCGCCGGGGTATAGAAACGCGCCGCCGCCGCGCGAGTTGCCGCTCGCGTCGCCGACATTTCCCACGATCCAGCAGTTTTGCGCCGTGCCGAAATAGATGTAGAGTCCCGCTCCGTTCCGATAATTGGGAGATCCGCCGTAGCCGTTCGTGATCGTGAATCCGTCCAGCAACCCAAGCCCCTTGCCGTTGGCGCCGCAGGCCTGCATCGAGACGCCCGCGCGGACGCCCTGCCCGTCAATGATCGTGCCGGCGTATCCGTTCACGCTCTTCACCGTGACGGCGTTCGTGATCGTGACCACCTCGAGTCCGGAGCCCCGATAAACGCCGTTCGTCACCAGGACGGTATCCCCGCCCCACGCATAGGCGGCGTTGACGGCCGCTTGAATGGTCGTGGCCGCGTTGACCCAGTTCGTGAAGGGCGCCACGTGGTTTCCGTTCCTGGAAACATACAGCGTTTTCGGCGTGTTGGCGTATTCGTAACAGCCCATGTCCATCGCTCCATATGGCCGCGCGATCGCATCCAGATCGTTCGTTAGCGCCGGCAGAAACGCCCCATGATGGTAGCCATCCGCCACCGTTTTCCCCGCGTCAATGGTCAGCGAGCCGAACAACGGATGATAGTCCTTGTAAGACGCGCTGATGACGCCCGAATTCGCGAAGAGCGGAGCAGTGGCGATGTTGCTCACGCCTCCGCCATAGGTGTCCGAGGGCCCCATGGATTGGACGCAGGAATACTCGACGATCATGTTGGTCGCCCAATTGTAAATGTTGTATCCGCCGGTATTCCCCCAGACGATGCAGTTCTGCACCCGTCCGCCGCCCCAGCCAGGTCCGCGACAGCCCACACCGCTGCCGGTTCCGGAAGGCGACGTATTGGCGACCACGGTGCAGTTCCGCAAGAGCGAGCCGCCCCAGGTGTCGTCGAGCAACATGACGCCGCCGCCGGTGTAGCCGCCCGCAGAAGTATTGTTCATGATCAGGCAGTTCTCGGCCACGCTGCCGCGGTCCAACATCACGCCGCCGCCGTAACCGCCGGGGGATGTGTTGTTCCAAACGATACAATTTCGGATGCGGCCCCCTGGACCGCGGATAAAGGCTCCGCCGCCGTAGCCGCCGCCATTTGCCGTATTGCCGGCTATTCGGCAGTTTTGCACCATGCCGGTGCCTGTTCCAACGTTGTCATCGGAGCCCAGCCATACGCCGCCGCCGCCGATCGCGGCGCCGTTGGTGAGCGTGAATCCGTCCAATGTTCCGATCACCGAACGGGCCGGCCCGTGAATATAAACGCACCGGCGCGCCGCTTGTCCGTCGATGAAGGTGACCGACGCCCCGTTGACGCTTTTCAGGGTGACGTTGTTCGACAGTTCCACGACGTTTCCGCCCGAGCCCGTGTACACCCCGTTCGAGACCCAAACGGTGTCGCCGCCCAACGCCGCGTTAACGGCCGCCTGGATGTTGGTGGCGGCCGTCGCCCAACTGGTGAACGTGGTGTGATTGCCGTTCGTGGACACATAGTAGTCCGTCCCGTTCGCGATCGGGCCGATCAGCCCGATCGCCGCCGCCATCATGCTCGCCTTCAACCATTTCCCACTCATCTTTCGACCTCCCGTGTTCCCGACACTATTCCTTCAATCGTTTGCCCAACCTCTATCGTTCGTTTCTCGCCTTGAACCTGCCATCAAAACCGAAGGCGTCCGAACCGCATCGGAGCGGCAAAGCCGCCGCCCGTTGGCGACCACGCCGTTACCTCAAATTTTCCAGGGTACCGTTCGCGACCGAAATTGCCGCGCCATTCCTCATCGTTTTTAGGAACGGCTCCCGTTCCCACGCTGGCCCAGGGAATGAACAGCTCCGCCGTCCATCGATCGTTGGTCCTGGCGGCGGCATGCCGCCATTCCTTTTTCCAATTCTCGCTGGGACCGCGAAGCGCCCGGCCAATCCCGTTGGGATTGACGCTGAAATGAAACCACTCGTTCCCTCCCGCAGTCGAAGGCATCAGGAACAACTCCACGACGTCGCCCGACCAGAGCTGAGCGGGATCGTCGATCGCTTGCAGTTCCTTCATCGCCGGTTCCTGGCATTCAAAACCGACGTACAGTCCCTTGGAATCGCGCCAGGCTCGCGCGCGAGTGGCCGCCCGCGGAGTTCCGCCATCCTTGTTTTCCTTGAAATCGGACGTGACCCCCGCCTTTTGCCAAACCGACTCGTCCAGCTTGCCGTCGACGACGATCGAATCCTCGGCTTTCGGAATGATCAGCGCGCAAGCTTCGCTCGCGGGGATTTGCGTCACGACCCCTAACGGCGACTCGCGCTCCCAATCCACTCCGCTTGGAGAAAGCGAGAAGAGGCTGTTCGTGTTCAAGGCCAGCGCCAACCGCTCGCGCCCGATTGCCGCGGCTTTTTCCCAAGCCGCCTGCCGGTTCGCGGGCGTCGCCTCGCGCGCGGTCTGAGTCGCGGCAATGCCGTCCAGGGTGAGTTCCGCATAGCGCCAGGCGCGGGCAATCCGCTCCGTGCGCCAGCGGTAACGCTCGGGTTGTTGGCTGACGGCGGCCACGGCCTGATCGATCAGCGCGCGGCATTCCGCGCGCACGGATTGATAGACGGGGATCAACACGGACCTTTGGCTCAACTCCATGTCCGGTTTGCCGTCGAACTTAGCGGCGATCGCCTTGCCGAAAGCGGCGTCGATGGTTTCGAAATATTTCCGGATCGACGGACCGGCTTGCGGTCCGAACGCGCCGGCGTAGAACCGCTCCTTCAACGCCTCCACGGATTGCGTCGGATCCCACAGCAACTGGCTGACGATCCACGGATCGGGCCCGAGCACGCCCATCGGCGCGCCATCCTCGAACCCATAACACACGCTCATCCCGAGGCTGGAAGGATAGTCCGCCAACAGCTTGGCCACGGAGACCTGCGCGTCCAGGGTGGACCAGGGAAGCGACCAGTTGTACCCATTATTAAAATAGTACGCGTGCCATTGGATCCGGGCGCACCGTTCCCTCCACTGGCGCATGTGCGTTTCCAGCATCTGGCGCGAAGCCGACTCATGGAAGACGATCGGCCAGGAGTTGTAAACGTCGGTCACGACGATCGCGTCGTGCGGTCTCACCCGCAGCGGAGCCGAAAGCGTATTGTGATAAGCCAGGACGCCGATCCGAATATCCGGCACTTCCCGGACAACAAGATCGGCCACGTTGTTGGCGAAGCGGTAAATCCGATCGGTCAGCACATAATCGCCCAATCCCGGACGCGCCTTGGGGTTCTTCCCCTTCACCACATCCCAGGCGCGGCAGGATTCGCATTCGCAGTGCCCGCCGCCATCGTTCTCGCTCAAGGGCAGAAAGCGCTGACCGGTTCGTTTGGCGTAGGCGATCATGTTCGAGGCGCAGACGCGAGCCACCTCCGGATTGGCCACGCAAAGCTGAGCGCCCATTCCATAATGATTGTTGGCATAGAAATTCTGACGTTTCCCATTATAGAGAGCGAAATACTCCGGGTGTTCCGCTCCGTAAGTGCGGGGCGATCCGCCCCATGTGTTCGGCTCTTCCGGTGGAACCCAGAGAAACCAGGCATGCTGTCCATCGATGGGAATGGAACTGCCCAAGCGCAGCCGTCGGCCCCACGACGCCAGTTCAACCGAGCGATTCGTGTCGTATCCCATCCGTTGCTGAAGCTC
Organism: Kiritimatiellia bacterium; assembly: GCA_028718445.1. Classification (GTDB taxonomy): domain Bacteria; phylum Verrucomicrobiota; class Kiritimatiellia; order RFP12; family JAAYLN01; genus JAQULY01. The sequence continues at coordinate 2,391 of JAQULY010000126.1, read as the reverse complement.
TCCGTTTTTGACCTGCACGATATCCAGGAACCGGTTGGGGAAGCGCGGTTTTCCGGAATAACGAAGATCCGCGGGAACCTTCAATCCCTCGCGCGGAGGCGCCTCCTCGCCCAGCGGCCCCGGCATATACCATTCAACGCCAAGAAATTGTCGGGCAAATTCGATGACCGCGAAATAGGTGCCGCTGGAGATTCTGTCTCGTGAAAAGGAAAAGAATTGCGGTTGATCGTCATCCTTGCCGACCAGATAAAGATCGCCCCGAATCGCCCGAATGTCGAATCCGTCGGCTCCAAAACTTCCGGCGCGAATGCCGGCCTTCTCCGCCAGGGGATGAGCGCCCAGAACGATATGCCGTCGGCCCTTCGCCGGTTCGGTCACGATCGGCAGCCGCGCGCCCGTTGTTTTTTCGATTAGCCGCTGCAATTCCTGAGCGCCTTCGCGGGCCGAGGCCGAAGGCTGAGCGGCGGTTACGATTTCGTAGTCGCTCGTTTTGGCGGCGTCAACGAGGGTCAGATCGCTCCCCTTCTTGGGTCCAAAAACGCAACCGGCGCACCATGCCGCCAGGACGATGGCGAAAAATCCATTCCATTTGACAAATCGCGTCATTCCAACACCCTTCCGCATTCGATTATTGCTTAAGCGGCGCGGCCGAATCTCCGATCACCAATTCGGGAGTCACGATGATGTTCGCGGGTTCCCCTCGAACGTTTTTGTCTCCGTTCATCATGCGCAGAAAAAGTTCAGCGGTCTTTTTAGCCAAAATGTCGGCAGGCTGCCGCACGGTCGTCAGCGCGGGCTTGAAAAACATCGCTTCCCGCCCGCTATCGAATCCGGTCACGGAGATGTCGCCGGGCACGTTCAAACCGGCCTGCTGAAGCCCTTGAATGAAGGGAATGGCCAGAATATCCGCGGGCAGGATGATGGCGGTAGGCCGATCGGGCATGGCCGCGATTTGCAATGCGGTATCCGTCACATCCTTAAAGTTGTCGTCGTTGCCAAAGATGAATCGAATTTGCCTGAGCCGAACATCCGGAATCTGGGAAACAGCCTCCCGGACGCCTTCGAATTTGATCGTCTGAACGAGGTCGCCGTGGACATAGGCGATGTTGCGATGCCCAATTTGCGTCAGATATTCAACGACTTTTCGCATGCCCGCTTTCCGGTCCGTCGAAACACTGGGAAAGGTTGTTGAAACCACGGCATCGAAGATGATGAACGGAATATCGATTTTTTCCAGTAACCGATGATAGGCCTCCTGGGATTCATGATCGGTCATGCTGGCAACGATGAGCCCGTCCACCTGTCGGGCAACCAGTTCCTGGACATAGTCGAAAGATATTTTGGGATCGCTTTGGGTAAACCCAACCAGGACCTTGTAGCCTAATTTCGAAAATTCCCTTTCAATGGCTTCCAGTTTGATTCCATTGATGCTGTATCGAAGTCCTCCGACCAAAACGCCAATGGTGCTCGATTTCTTCAGGCGCAGCGACCGGGCAAGTCCGTTGGGCCGATAGCCCATTTTGCGGGCCACTTCCTTGATCTCTTTCCGCCGTTCGACGCTGATCTCCGGATGGTCCCGCAAGGCCATGGAAACGGCCATATGGGACACTCCAACCACCTGCGCGATGTCTTTGATGGAAACGGCCATGGTTCGCCTCTTTTACGTGAAAGGTTTTCACTTTCACGGTAAAGTATAGGAGTCTAAAAGATGGCCGTCAACAATTTTTAACTTTTTCACCACAACCCGATCCTGGAATCGGCAATGTCTTTCAGAATCGGGTAGCGCATCAACAGGGCGGGCGGAACCGGGATCCGGCCGCCCTTCTCCTTGGCCTTTAACTGCAAGGCGTTGACCACTTCCCGACCCTGATAATGATTGTTCGTCACCACCGTCAGCGACTTGGCCGCCGCCTTGATCTTATGGATGCGCCCGCGAATCTCGTCCAATTCCTTGGACTCGTACAGATAGTTGTAGGTCTCGTCCCGACCCGACTCGGCGTCAAACCAGGCCTTGAAGTTCCGACCGTGCAATCGAAAATAAGCGTCATTGCCCACCGTGCACACCGGCAGCGTGAAGGAATCCGCGGCGGTCGGATAATCAAGATTCGCCACCGTCACGTCCAGCTTCTCCAGCCACGCCAACGCCTCTTGCCGTTGCCAGGAGCCGTGACGCAACTCCAGAACCAGCGTCCCCAGCCCGCCGAAATGTTCCCGGATTTTTTCGAGGTGCCCGCGCGTCTCGGGCGTATCCTTGAAGTCGTATCGATTGATAAGAAATCGCTTTTCAGGCGGCACGGGCACCCGCCCGCTGGAACCGGTCTGAATGAGCGCTTTCATGGTGGAAATGTAGTAGGATCGGGCTGGTGATGTCAAGTCCGACGTCAAACGCGA
>JAQULY010000125.1 GCA_028718445.1 Kiritimatiellia bacterium | reverse complement strand
ACCTTTAAAAAGAAGGCGAGTGACAAGATGCGAAGGATGTGCAGATGGGCGGCGTTTCCGACGGCGATTCTTGTCATGGATAGTTCGGCGGCGAGTTTGTCCCTCCAACAACCCATGGCGTATAGGGTTTGGCAGCGGGACGCATCCAATCGCTGCAATGTCTCAATAAATGGAACGTATTCCGGAACGGTGACGCGTATCGAAGCCCGGGTTGAGCCGATGAGCGGCAAAGGCGAACCTTCCACTTGGACAGTCGTGGCGGAAAATCCCACGAACCAGAAATATGACGGCGTGCTTTCGGTCACAGGCGGCTCCCACCGGATCGCCGTGCGCGCCTTGGACGGAAGCAACGAAGTGGCCCGGCGGGTCGTGGAGAACGTCGGTGTGGGCGAGGTGTTCATCATGACGGGCCAGTCCAATGCCGGCAATTGCGGGTGGCCTAAAACCGCTCCGGTGGACGAACGTGTGACGGCATATTGCCCAGGCTGCAAGACGTGGCGCCACGCCTACGATCCCCAACCGTGGCAAGGGGGATCCGGCGGTTCGCCCTGGCCGGCCTTTGGTGATGCCATGGCCCGGGCGTTGGACGTACCCGTGGGATTGCTTCAGGTTGCCAGTCCGGGGAGCGGCGTGAATGCCTGGTCGCCGACCAATGCTTCCAGCGCCTATAACAGCGTAAAGAACGCCATCAAAATGATGGGGCCAAAGGGAGTGCGGGCGATCCTGTGGCATCAGGGCGAAACCGATGTCAGTTTGCGCACGACCGCCGACACCTATGCTGCCACGCTCAATGCCTGTATCGCCAAGTCTCGCGAAGATGCGGGTTGGGAGATTCCTTGGGGTATCGCCACCGTGACGTTCATTCCTTCCTCGAAATCGACAAACGACGGCGATCGGGTCCGGGCCGGACAGCGGAAGGTCTGTGAGGGCACGGCCGTTTTCCAGGGACCGACAACGGACGATATGATTGGGCCGGAGTGGCGGTTCGATACGATTCATATGAACGGCAAGGGCCTGCGCGAGCACGGCCGGCGCTGGGCGGAGTCCGTGTTGAAGAATCTGTTTCCGGACGTGCCCGCGAATGCGATGAATCCGACGGGTGCAACCTTGGCGATCGCTTCGCCCTTGCCCGGCTATGTGGCGCAGCGCAACGCGTCCAACGAAGGGCCGGTGGCCGTGATGATGGGCTTTGACGGCGCATTGACCCGCGTGGAGGTCCGCTGGACGCCGATGAAAGGGGGAACGCCTTCGGCCTGGACGTTGCTCAAGGATGCGCCCAAAGATGGCGTGATTGAGGAAACGGTGTATCTGCCTGCCGGCTGGCACAAGCTGGATTTTCGCGGAATCATCGGCGGAACCACGGTTGTCGAAAGAAGCATCGAGCGGGTGGGCGTGGGTGAAGTCTTCGCCGTGATTGGCGGCGAACACGTTGGGAACAACGGGCAAACCCGCCTGGCGAGCAGCGATCCGCGCGTCTCCAAATACGATCCGTCCTGCCTGGAACTACCCATGGAAGATCCGGTACAGGGCTCCAGCGGAGAAAAGGGTTCCGCCTGGCCGGCCATGGGTGATGCGCTGGCGGCCGCGCTGGATCTACCTGTGGAGTTGGTAGTGAGCGGGTATGGCGGAACCGTTGAAGAATGGAAGCCGGGTACTTGGCGTTTCCATGGCGGCATCCGGTGCAAATATCTGTACTGCAAGCGTTTTCCGGAGAACAGCTACCGGGCGGTGCTTTGGGAAGTGGGGGAATTGGACGCGAAAGCGGGCACGGCGGAGACCAACTACTTTGCGGCCCTGACAAACATCGTGACCACGTTTCGGGCCGAAACCGGTTGGGGCGCGCCTTGGATCGTGGCCGGAACGGCTTTCCACCCGGAAGCGCCGGAAGCCAACCGAATGGCGATCCGTTCCGCCCAAAAGCGGGTTTGCGACGGAAAAACCATTTTTGAGGGACCGAGCACCGACGACCTGACCGGTCCTCAGTGGCGCTACGACGGCCTGCATTTCACGGAAGCCGGCCAGCGGGAGCACGCCAAACGCTGGGCATCGGCCGTAATTGCGGTGTTTCCAAAAGAGAAAGCGGCGTCGAAACCTCGGGCGAAATAACGGTGCCGCTCACGAAGGGGAGAAGAGGATGAAGTCGCTTGTTCCTTGGCTGGGTTGTGGCAGCGCATTCTATCCGGAGCAGTGGCCGGAAGAGATGTGGGACGCCTATCTGGCACAGATTCGCGATGCCGGGATCGCGTATCTGCGGCTGTTCGAGTTCGCCTGGGGTGCCCTCGAACCGGAGATGGATCGGTTCGACTGGGGGTGGGCCGACCGCTTCCTCGACAAGCTCGACGCCCTGGGTATTCGGTACATCCTGGGAACGCCCGCGGCCGGAGCGCCGCGATGGTTGCTCAGGACGCATCCGGAGGTCCATGTGGTCAGCCCCGGGGTGGCCGGAGAGGTGGCTAATCGCCGCAACTGCTGTCCCAGCCAACCGGCGTTTCGTCGCCGGGTCTCGATCATTCAGCGCGCCATGGCGGAACGTTGGGGACAGCGCCAGGGGTTGATCGGCTGGCAAATAGATAACGAAATGGGGCATCCCGAGTGCCGGTGCCAACGTTGCCGCGAGCGGTTCGTCGATTGGCTGAAGGCGCGTTTCGTAACTCCCGAGCGGCTGACCCAGGTCTGCGGCCTGACCATGTGGAGCCATCAGTTGCGGCATTGGGAAGACCTTGACATTCCCACCGAATCGCACAATCCGGCGTTGCGCCACCTTTTCCGGACGTGGGACTCCGAGAAATGGATCGAGTTTGCCGACTCTTGTCGAACGGAGTTGATCCGCGACCGGGCCTTGCCTGCTGTTGTGAACATGATGGCGCCGTGGCACGGCTACGATCATTTTCGGATGGCGGAGAAGATGGATGTCGTCGGCGTGGATTATTATCCGTTCGGCTCGGAGGGTGGCGCCTACAACTATACGACGACCGATTTCGATCTGATGATGGGTTACACGCGGGCGATCGGCCGGGGACGGCCATTCTGGATATTGGAGACCCAGGCTGGCGGCGCGGGGCGGTTCAGTCCGCCGCCCGGGGCCATCCTGGACTGGTCCCTGCGAATGCTGGCGCACGGCGCGAACTCCGTGACGTTTTTCCGCTGGGACACTCCGAACGTGGGCGGAGAACAGCTTCAGTATGGCGTGGTCGGCCCCGGTCTCCACAAGGATCGGATTTACGAGGAAGTCAAGACGGTAGCGCAACGGATCCGGTCGCTGCGTCCGTTGCTGGAGGAAAGCGAGCCCGAGCGCGCGGCTGTGGGGATTTACTTCAATTACACCTCCTGGTGGAAGGATCTTGATCAATGGGATGGAGTCAAGGGATCGGAGAAACGCGACGCCATTCACAACTACATCTTTCTCGTAAGACGCCATTTCGAGGCGCTCGCGGCGCTGGGCCTGCGGACGGATCTCTGCGGCCCTGCCGACGATCTCTCCCATTACCGCCTGCTGGTGGCGCCCCATCTCTGTTCGCTTTCGGTTGAAGAAGCCAGGACGCTACGGGCGTGGGCCGCCCGGGGCGGCACGCTCTTGCTGGCCGAACCCGGTTTCACGCACGACGAAATCGGAGTCGGCTATCTGGCCCCGTATCCGGGACCGGAGTGTTTGCGGCAGTCCGCCGGCGCGCATCATGGCGTGGGCGGGCGCCTGCTGCCGGGCTGCCGACCGACGGTCCGGTTTGGCGAACAAAACGTCGGGAAGGTCGTTCAGTGGGCCGAGCAACTGGAGATCGACGATCCGTCCGTCAAGATCCTGGCCGGCTATGGCGACGCCGCCGTCTATGCCGCCTGGCCGGCGTTGACCCTGCGCCATTGCGGGAAGGGACAGACGGCCTTGCTTGGATGCATGCTGGATGACTACGCGGAATTGTACCGGCGCTTCATCGCGTCCGCCGGGCTGACGCTGCCGGTCACGCCGCCGGGCTGGTGGGCGCGCACCCGGCGCCATGCCGACGGAAGACGCGTGGTGTTTCAGAAGAACATGACGACGCAGGTCGCGACATTGAACCTTGAGCAACCCGCGGTCGCCGAGGACGGATCAACCGTGACAAGCCTTTCGTTCCAGCCGGGCGAAATCAAGATCTTCTCGCAACAAGGAAAGCGACGGAACTGAAGATTGGTGTATTGTCGGCGGTGATCGTTTCGTCACTGACCGTCTGGGGGGGGCGAGGCACCCTTTCTGTCCATCGATTTCAGCAGTCTCTCCAACGGCGTGTTTCGCGACTCCTCGTCGGGCGCTATCCGGGCGGTCAATGTGGGGGGAGAACCGTGCGCGGGTGTGGACGGCTACGGCCTGCCGTTGCCAGGCTGGGCGAAATGCGTCAATTTCGAGTGGCCGGAAGCCCTGCGTTCGCTGGACGCACTCACCATGTCTGTCTGGGTGGCGCCGGAGTCCGCGGGGCACCAGGAAATCCTGTCGGCGCCGGCGGCGGAGGTCCGCTTTGACGGTGGCCCATTCATCTTACGGTGGCGGGGAGGGTCCACGACCATCGCCTCGGAGTTGGGCGTGCCAGGTGGGCGCGGCTGGACGGAAAAGCCAGCGATCATGTGACTCTCGATCAAATTGGAGTCGGACGACCTGCCATGCCGCCTCGACCGGAAGCAGGCGCGCGAAGTGACGCGTGACGTTCAAAAGGCATCATTTCCGAACGTTGAGCTGTCTGGTAAAGTGATCCGAGCCATTTAGAGAACGTGAGTCTCTGTGGCGTTACGACGGCCTGCATTTGACCGTTGGCGGCAGATGCGGCTGGCAGAGCGGACAATGGGCACGAGAGTCACGACCAAAGAATTGGCCGCGCGGACGGGCGTATCCCGCACGGCCGTCTCCCTTATTCTCAACAACCGGTGGCGGGAGCAACGGATCTCCCCGGAGTTGGCGCAACGCGTGCTCGCTGAGGCGGCGCGCAACCACTATCGGCCAAATGCATTGGTCAAGGCCTTGCGCACTGGTCGAACGCAGACGGTGGCGATGATCGCGCCGCGCATATCAGGCGAATATTTTCCCAGAATTGCGCGCGGCATCGCCACGGAAGCCAAACGGAACGGTTACCATCTGTTACTTAGCGAAGTCGCGGACGGCCCGCGGGATGAGGCGGCCGAAATCGAGGTGCTGCTGCAACGGCGCGTGGATGGCTTGATTCTGGTTCCCTGGCACACGGAGGCGAATCGCGCGAATTACCGTCGGCTGATCGCTCAAGGTATCCCCCTTGTTTTCGTTGACGGCTACAAACCGGACGTGCCTTGTCCCGCGATCGTCGCGACCGACGAAGCCGGCATGCGCGCGGTGACGGCGCATCTCATCGAGCAGGGCCATCGGCGGATCGCTTTCCTGGGGCCGAACCTGAAAGGCATAACCTCGCCACTGGCGGACCGACTTAACGGCTTCCGGGCCGCCATGGCCGACCATGGGCTGGCGGTGCCGGATCGGTTCGTGAATGGCGCGATCGAGACGTTCCCGCGATGGATGCGGTCGCGCGACCGCCCCACGGCGGTGGCGGCCGCTTCGGACTACGCTGCGGTGGAAGTTCTGCGCGCGGCGCTGGCCATGAAGATGCGGGTTCCGGAGGATGTGGCCGTGACCGGATTCAGCGATTGTCTCGAAAATCCGGATCTGCAGCGGGTGCCGCTGACGTCCGTGCACGTCGATATCGAACGGATGGGCCAACTGGCCATGCAGCGGTTCTTACAGGAGGTCGACAAGCCATCCAAACGGCATGAACTCGTGCGGCTCCCGACCACCCTGATGGTTCGCGCTTCGTCCGGCGCGCCTGTGTGCGGATAGGACGACAACGGAGCAGAAGACCCGAAGTTGCGTCCCGTTGTGCGGTCACCAAATTACCAGTTGACTGTTCCGCGAATTCTGCTAACCTAGGTTAGCACTTGAGGTAATCGAAACCAAAGGGGAGATCGGCATGAGCATGGGCAACCGAACGGGCATGAGGTGGATGGTTGGTGTGGCGATGTTGGTCAGCGTATGCGGCGGGGTTCCGGCCGCGGACTGGTTTTTCAACTGGGGGTACCGGCAACAGATCACGATTCAGAGTGACCGCGTAAGCGGGACCGAGACGCTGACCAACTTTCCGGTGCTGATCACGGGGAGCCTCGTGGACTCCGGCGTATGGGCGCACGCCCAAACCAACGGCAACGATATTCTGTTCACGGCGGCTGACGGCACGACGAAGCTGGCTCATGACCTTGAGCAGTATGACGCGGGGTCGTCGCAGCTCTGCGCCTGGGTCAAGATGCCGGCGCTTTCCTCCGCGAGCAACACGTCGTTCTACATGTACTACGGCAGGCCCGCGGCGACCAACCAGCGGAACGCGGCGGCGGTGTGGGCGGACTATCGCGCGGTATGGCATCTGAGGGAAGCCTCCGGAACGCGCTACGACGCGAGCACGAACGGTCTGAACGTTACGCCCACCGAGCCCGTGATCTTCGTGACCGGCTTGGTTGACGGCGCCGCGGAGTTCGATGGGATCACCGGCAAACTGAGCGCGGGACGGGGCGCCGTCAGCGGCGATTGCACCGTGAGCTTGTGGGCCTGGTATCCTTCAGACGATAGCGGGACGCACGGGATGTTCGATACGATGTACACCACCGGCGTTCTATTGCGGAAGAACAACGCGGCAGGGAACCTCGATGTGTGGGCCTGTAGCAGCCACTTCAACGACGGGACCTTCTTTGGCGGCATGACCGGGCAGTGGGTGTACGTGGCGATTTCGATGAGTAACGACACCGCGCGACTGTACCGAAACGGGGCGTTCAGAACCAGCGCCACCTACAGCGGAACGCCGTCGAGCATGTGGACGGAAATCGGCAATGCTTCAGCGGGCCACTGGCTTGGCCGCGAGGACGAAGTCCGGGTGTGCTCCAAGGTTCGGTCGGACGCCTGGCTCACAACGGAGTACAACAACGTGATCGCGCCGACGGTGTTCGCCGTTTCCGCCGGACAGGAAGCGATACCAACAAGAACCGCCGCGCCCTGGTATGGCGGGTGGAGGTATCGCCAACGGGTCCTCATCCCCAGCACGAGCGTGAGCGGAAGCGAGACGCTGACGGACTTTCCGGTGCTGATCACGGAAAGCCTCGTGGACTCCGACGTATGGGAGCATGCCCAAGCCAACGGCAACGATATTCTGTTCACGGCGGCAGACGGCACGACCAAGCTGGCCCACGACCTTGAGCAGTATGACGCGGGGTCGTCGCAGCTCTGCGCGTGGGTCCAGATGCCGGCGCTTTCTTCCGCGAGCAACACGTCGCTCTACATGTACTACGGCAGGCCCGCGGCGACGGACCAGCGGAACGCGGCGGCGGTGTGGGCGGACTATCGCGCGGTATGGCATCTGAAGGAAGCTTCCGGCACGCGCTACGATGCGAGCACGAATGGTCTGAATGTCACGCCCACCGAGCCCGTGACCCTCGGGGCCGGGCTGGCGGACGGCGCCGCGGAGTTCGACGGGGTGACCGGTAAACTGCGCGTGGAGCGGGGCGCCGTCAACGGCGATTGCACCGTGAGCTTGTGGGCCTGGTATCCTTCGGACGATAGTCTGGGAACGCACGGGTTGTTCGAAACTTATTACCCCACCGGCATTCTGTTGCGAAAGAGCCCTACTACCTACCTTAATGCATGGGCATGCAACAAACAGTTGTTCCACGACAGCAGCTATTTCACCGGAATGGCCGGCCAGTGGGTGTACGTGGCCATTACGATGAGCAACGGCACCGCGCGTCTGTACCGTAACGGGGCATTCAGAACCAGCGCCGACTACAGCGGAACCCCGTCGAGCCCGTGGACGGAAATCGGCCATGGCTCGGCGGGCTACTGGCTCGGACGCGAGGACGAAGTCCGGGTCTGCTCCAAAGTCCGTTCGGACGCCTGGCTCGCCACGGAGTACAGCAACGTGACCGCGCCCACCGCGTTCGCCTACAACTTCCCAGTGGAACGCGCGCCGGCAGGCACCGTCATCATGTTGCGGTAGGCATCCCGGTGAATGCCGATATGGCAAAAGAAATGGAAACACATTACGTGAAAGTGACCGAGGCGAAGCACCTGGTTACCGTTGACAACGGCAGTTGGGCGGCAACCCATGACCTGAAACACGGTGGCGCGCTGAGTTCCGTGACGTTCCACAAGGGGCGGAACGGCAACTTGCTGGCGAGTCCCCTGGAAATGGGAATTGGTCCTTTCCGCGATGTCCATGAATCGCAACCGACGGTGGAGATCCATCGCAACGAGGAGACGATTACACTGTTGTTCAGCGGCGTGCTGCGGGACGCTTCCGGAGCGGGAACGATCCGCTACGCCCAAGGCTGGGTGTATGGGGATTACGGCGCGTCACGATCCCAGCAACTGTACTTTGACGATGAGCGGTTCGATGTTCGGGAACTTGCGCTTGGTAACTTAAGGGTGGCTCCCGCCTACCGCCATGCTTTGATCGGAACCGACAAGCAGCGTTGGTACGACAAGCCGGGCGAGAGCGACGTCGCCCGCGTGCCCCTCACATTCGGCTTTTTCGCCGGCACCGGCGAAGGCCTCCAGTTCATTCGCGGTGACGACATGCGTGCGTGGGGTTATGACGAGGCAACTTTCGACACCACGTTCGGCCATTATCGGATCGTGTCCGAGGGCGGCACGATCTGCGCGGAGCTGTCCCCATATAAGAACCTTCCCGCCGGCAGAGAGGTGTTGGAGCCGAAACAGGAATGTCTGTCCTTCGACTCGTTCGTGGGCATCACCAATTACAAGCGGCGGCCATACCTGCCGTTCACGGAAATTGTCATGGCCAGCCAGCCGTTTCCGAGCGACGCCGAGATCAAGGCCTTTCACGACATGGGCGTCAATGTGTTGCGCATTCACGAGGCCGCTAATTACGTCAATCGCACGGGGGACTGCTGGTTGGACGGCGTGTTCCCGCCATATCCCGGCGCGCAGTTGACCGAGATGAAGCGCATGATCAAGACCGCGCACCTCTACGGCATGAAGGTGCTACCCTACTTCATGCCCCAGGGCGTGCATCCGCTTTCGGAGGCTTTTCGCGACGGCTCCAACGCGCGGGACTGGCAGCTCCAAGGTTGGCCGGACAGCTTTCCCCGGTTCAGCGCCCTTGGCGACGGGCAGGTGTGGGAAACCTATTTTTGCCTGCAGAGTCCGTGGCGCGACTGGCTGTTCCGGCATGTCGTCAAGATCGTTGAAGAATATGATTTCGACGGTTTCTACTTTGACGGCTTGCCCGACGCAAGCGCCTGCTTCCATCCCGGCCACGCCCGTTCGCCACACGGGTGCGAAGGCGGATCCCTCCGGTTGCTCCTCGATCTGAGGCGGCGGCTACCCGGAAAGCTTTTCTTCCACCACCAGCAATCCACCGGCATCAACGTCCTTCACGCCAATATCGTGGATCACATCATCAATCTCGAAGAGCGTGGCCTCGACATGCCGGAGGAACTGCGCCCTTTGCCTTTCGGGGTCACCGTGCAACGGGCGTGCGCGTCGGTCGGACCGGTACCGCAGCCGTTTCTAGCCAAGGACGGCGAAGCCGAAGCGCCGGGGCTTGTCATGATCAAGTACAAGCCCGGCAGGGAGCCCACCACGACGCGCGCCATTGCGAGACGCGGTTTGCCGTACGCGATTGTGCACGGAGTGCTACCGTATCTGTATACGTTTATGGAACAGCTTCTGCTGGGTTACCGGACCTCCCGCGATCGCCTGGAAGACAGAGAAGGTTTCTACTATTTTTATCGGCTCTTGCGGAATCTGCGGGCTTACGAGGTGTTGAACTATTACGCGCCGGACGAACGGGCCTTTGATACCGGATCCGCGGACGCGCATGTCGCGGCGTTGTGCATTGATGGGGGATGGATCCTGCTGATCACCTCCACCCACGAAACGACGCTTCGGAACGTCGTCGTGCAACCGACCGCGGAGTACGATCAAGTCATCAGGGCTGACCAATGGAAACGCGTTGATGCGCTGCCATCCACCTATGACGTCCGGCTTACGCTGGAAAAGGGAAAGGGCGTACGGATCGAATGCTTACCGCCAAACGAACTGTTGATCGTGAAGGTGGGTGCCATGTGAAAATCTCATATGGTGAATGGTGCGGACCCGCGAAAGAACGTAGGGAACACAAAGACGGAGCGTTTGTCAAAAGGGAGAAGAAGATGCTGAATCGAAAATGGAAGGCTGTGGCGGCGGGAATCATGCTGGCGGCGGGCATGAATGTCCAGGCGGGCGAAACGGGCGCGTTAACGCTGACGCGCGAGGGTCAGCCCGCGGCCACGATCGTTCTATCCGGGCGTCCGACCCAGGCGGCCCAATTCGCGGCATTTGAACTGCAGTGGCATGTGAAGGCCATTTCGGGCGCGACGCTGCCAATCGTGCGCGAGGGGGCGAAGATTCCCGCGGAGCACGTGAAGCTGTGGCTTGGCGACACCTCCCGCGCAAGAGACTTGGGGCTGACGCAGCAAGCCTTCTTCAAACAGGAACGCGCCGTGCTGGGCGGCTCGAACGAGTTTGTGATGGCGGGCAAGGATGCGCCCGCCTTTCTGGAGGTCACCTACGACCTCGACACGCTGGCGCGCGGAAACTGGCCGGATCCCTGGGAGGAGCGCGGCACGTTGCACGCGGTCTATGATTTCCTGAGAGACGCCTGCGGCGTGCGCTGGCTGAATCCGACCGACACCGGAACCATTCTGCCGCAACAGGCGACCTTGACGGTGCAGCCGCTCTCCAAACGTAGCCGGCCGGTTTTCACCTTCCGCAACACGCCGTTCAATGTCCATGGGGGAGTCAACCCGGGCTCGTACATTGGCGGGGATATTTTATGGGGAGCAACGGAACAGACGAAGGGAGAGAAGGGCGACGGGTTTCGGGCTTGGGACGCCTTGGCCTACACGAACCTGCATACGCGATTTCCCGCACACAAGGGCATTGCCCTCTGGATGGCCGCGCGTCTCTTCCTGCTGCGCGCGCAGATTGGCGGCGAACTGATGAACTGCAACCACTCGGTGCAGGGGTACTATGGCCGATTCTGGAAACAAAGCGAAGATCCGAAAGAGGCGCGGCGGTTCGTGAAACATCGGCCGGAGTTCTTCGCCAAAGGATACGAGGTGGAAACGCCCCCGCAGCTTTGCTACACCAGTCGGGAGCTGATCGAGCAGGTTGCCCAGGATGCGCGGGACTATTATGACGGCATGACGGATCAGGGCATCATCTGGAATCCACAACTGCCAACCCCCTTTCCGATCGAACCCATGGATTCGGCGGACTTCTGCCGGTGTCCGAATTGCCAGGCGTTGATCGAGAAGAGCAAGGACTATGGCGACGGCAATTTCTACTCCCGCGGCATCCATAGCGATTACTTCTTCAACTTCGTCAATGAGGTGCAACGGGAACTGGCCAAGACGCATCCCGACAAACCGGTCGCCACCCTGGCCTACATGACGCATGCGTGGCCGCCCCGGACCGTCAAGCTGGATCCCCGCGTCATCGTGCACTTCTGCTTCGCCGCTTCGGGCCTGGCGGGCGGGGCCGCGGACTACGACAACGAATGGCGGTTGTTGCACGAATGGGGCGCGGAGGCAAAAACATCGGGACGGGCGCTTTATCTCTGGCACTATCTGGGGCACGTGCAGCGCTATATGGCTTCCCGCTCCAGCGACTACTATTGCTTCCCCGACTTCCAGGCGCACACGATCGCCGAGCAGATGAAGGCATTCAAGGAGCTGGGCTACCGGGGCACGTTCTGGTGCGGGACCTACCTGGAGCCGGACGCCTATGTGGCGTTCCGCATGATGGATAACGCCGCGCCGGACGCGGACGCGCTTCTGGACGAGTACTTCAACGGGTTGTATGGAGCGGCCGCCGCGCCATTGAAAAAAATGTACCTTGAGATGGAGGCGATCTACCGCGATCTGGCTCGGAAGCCGCAACAGAGGCCGCGCATGGCGAACAATGAAGAAGCCTGGGGGAAACTCGGGACGCCCGAACGCATGGCGGCATGGGGCAAGTTGATGGACGAGGCGAAGGGACTGGCCCGGACCGAGCGCGAGCAACGCAACGTCGCCATCTTCGACCTGGGTTTCTGGCAATACATGGTGAAGGGGCGCGAGAAGTTCGAAAAACGCGCTACGCTTCCGCAACTCTCGCTCCGGGCGCCGAGGGTGCCCGCGGCCGGCGGCGACGCGGCCAAGGTCGACTGGAGCAAGGCGGCGCTCATGAGCGGAGACTGGTTCATGGCGGGCAGCGATACGCCGGCGCCTCGTCGATTGTCCGGGCGTCTCGCCAACGACGGGGAGTACCTTTATTTGGAACTGACCGATCCCTGCGACACGAAGCGG
>JAQULY010000124.1 GCA_028718445.1 Kiritimatiellia bacterium | reverse complement strand
GTGTCATACTGCTTTCGGCTACACCGTACCGGCTTTACACCACGCACGGCGCGGCCGGCACAGAATCTCACCACGAGGACCTCTTGCGAACCGTCGAATTCCTCTTGGGCTGCAAATCCGAGCGAGAGACGTTCGAAGGTGAACTCCGAGCCTATGGCGAAGATCTAGTCAGCGCCGCCGCCACGGGCCGGTCAGTCAAGTCCGAGGTCGTGGGTGCGCTTGAGAAACGGCTTCGCCGCGTCATGGTTCGCACGGAACGCCTAAGCGTCTCTGGTGACCGGTGCGGCATGCTCAGTCCGGGACTGGGAGCTACGTCGCCGCTTGCCCCCGAGGATCTAAGCCAGTTCGTGCTCGTTGATGGAACCGCGACGGCCTTGGGCTGCGGCGATACCATCGACTATTGGAAGAGCGCACCCTACCTGCTGAATCTCATGGACCATGGTGGCTATCGTCTGAAGGAACGCTTTCTGCAGGAGATCAGGGACGGCGGCGCCGGTTCTCCCTTGGCCCAGGCTGTCTGTGACGGCGCCGACGCGTTGCTTCATTGGCCGGACATGGAGAGCTACGCGTGTGTGGCTCCAGCGAACGCCCGCATGCGCGCCCTCGGCGGGCTGGCGCAGCCTGATGGGGTGAGCAGCCTGCTGTGGGTGCCTCCCGTCCTTCCGTACTACCATGCCTCATCCGGACCTTACGCCAACCCTGGACTACGGGACCACTCCAAGACGCTGGTGTTCTCATCGTGGCAGATCGTACCGAAGACTGTTAGTGTCTTGCTGAGCTATGAAGCGGAGCGGAAGATGATGGAAGGTGACCTGTCAGCGGGGCGGTCGTACCGCTACAGCGACTACAGTGAACGGCCCCGTCTCCTCGAGTTCAGACTGAGCGATGGACGCCGGGAGCAGATGACGCATATGCTGCTGCTCTATCCGTCCGTCACGCTTGCCACGCTCTTCGATCCGGCGGCAATCTCCAGCACGCTTGACGGCGCTGAACTGCCAGCTGAGGCAGATGTGCTTGCTGTGGCCAAAGCCCGGGCTCAGGATCTCATCACAGCCGCGATCCCGGGAGGGCTCAGCGCGGATGGGCCGGAAGACATGCGGTGGTATTGGATGCTCCCAGTGATGCTTGACCGGCAAGACCGCGCCGTGAGGGATTGGCTGACCACACAAGACGAGAAGCTGGCCTGGGACAGCATGGTTCCGACCCGGCAGGACCAGGGCAACTTCGCCGCTTACGTCGGCAACCTGCGAGTCGCAATGGAAGAGGAGCTGGATGGGGAGGAACTCGGGCGGCCGCCCAGTGACCTGGCGGAGGTCATAGCGCGAATGGCGCTTGGGAGTCCGGCCGTGGTTGCACTTCGCGCGTTGCTCAGAGCGACGGGAAATCCGAG
The DNA here is from genome assembly GCA_028718445.1 of Kiritimatiellia bacterium. Lineage (GTDB taxonomy): Bacteria > Verrucomicrobiota > Kiritimatiellia > RFP12 > JAAYLN01 > JAQULY01. The sequence continues at coordinate 10,993 of JAQULY010000124.1, read as the reverse complement.
GGAGCCCGCTGACCGCATCCGATTTCTTGCCGAAGCGGCCAGAATCGCACTGGGGTTCCGGTCGCTCTTCAACATGCCGATGGTCAGCGCCATGGTCCGGAGAGAGCATCCGATAGACGAGCGCGGCTACTGGCGAAGTGTTCTCGCGTACTGTGGTGGTGGCAATCTACAGGCCGTTCTGGACGAGTACTGCCACGTTCTTCACGAATCATTGGGACTGCTTGACCGGGAGCCATCCATCAAGGCAGCGGAACTCGCCACTGAGGTTGCCGCAGCCGTATCCCTGCGCACCACCAATCTTGAGCTGGACGAGATCACGGTTGATGCGGTCAGCGGCGCCGTCCGTGTGGCTGACCGACGGCGCTCGGTCCGCTGTAGGTTCGCAATGCGATTCGGTGATGGCCGCAGTGACCGTGAAGGCGGCGGTCTAGAACCCGACGAGACCCGCAAGGAACAAGTACGGCAGGCTTTCAACTCGCCCTTCTGGCCCTTCGTGCTGGCAACGACATCCGTTGGACAGGAGGGTTTGGACTTCCACCCGTACTGCCGGCACATCATGCACTGGAACCTGCCGTCCAATCCGGTGGACCTCGAACAACGTGAAGGCCGCGTTCACCGTTACAAGGGCCACGCTGTACGCTGGAACGTAGCGACGCATGTTGCCGCGCATCGACTGCCGAAAGGCCTTGCAGCGCTTGACGATGTCTGGAGCGCGCTCTTCGATGCTGCCAAGGCCGCTATTGGTGACCCGGAGGGACTGGTTCCCTACTGGCTGGTACCGGAAGGCCACTACCAGATCCAGCGTCACGTACCCCTCTACCCTCTCAGCCGCGAGCATGCCCGGTTTGATGACCTCAAGCAGAAGCTCGCGCTCTACCGCCTCGCCTTCGGCCAGCCACGCCAGGAAGATCTACTCGCCTATCTCCAGTCGCGGTCAGTCGCCGGGCCAGACACGCAGTTCAAGCCGGTCTACGTGGATCTTTCGCCGAAACTGGATGGCGGTGTATGACTATACAGGTGGCTGCTTGGCACGTTTCATCTCTCACATTGCCGAAGAGGCGCTGCCGGTACGGAAGATTTCTGTCGGAGCATGTCCTCCCATGGGCAGGCACCCCCACTCAGTCAGTGGATGTGGTAATCGAACTCGTACAGTTTGCCGTTCTTGAACGCATATCCGCCCAGTCTTGCGTGAAAGTCGGGGTTGATGCGTGTCCTGCTCATTGTCGCGGTCGACGAGTGCAAGTCCAGACTATTCCATTGTTGCGATGGAGGCGCCGAGTTCGCGGTCGGCAAGCGTGTCCTGCTTCTGCACAAACCGGAGCACGAACTCAGAGAGGTTGCCTGCAAGACCGGGCAGGTGAGCAATCATGCTGGGCGGATACGGAACGGCGGGCATGTGGTGGATGATCGCATTGCACACGCGTTGGCATATCGGATCAGTTGGGAGCAACGCGGTTGGTTCAGTTTGTCGAACGCGCAGAGCAAACAGGAGCGCGAGAAGGCCATTCTTGCGCTGGTCTGCCTCCGTAGTCGCGGCGGCGTCCAGACGGTCGCATATTGCCTTGATGTACCCCTCCGCTTGTTCCGGCTCAATGCGGGTTTCTGGGTGCCAACACAGTAAGCGGAACAGCGACCACCAATACTTCGCGACAAAAGATTCCGGCTTGGCCCAGTCAGAGGCCGTATATGCGAACCCGTGTTCCGAGGCGAGTCTGACCAATCCAGCCACATCGGTTGCAGTTTCACCCAGAACATATCCAGGAGCGAAAGCTTGCGGCCAGCTAAAAATCGTACCACCGGCAACCGTGCTGCGAATGTGTTCCTGATAGTTCCTGCCAGCGTATGCGTGGCACCAGTTGAGATGATTGTGCCAGTTAAGATGGGCAAACCACGCTGGTCCTTTCCCGGGCGGGACGGGGCCGGTGGCGAAGAGATATCGAGTTAGCCGATCTGCAAGTTGCGAGACATCTGCATCATCAATGCGTCGTGTACCGAAAAAGCCGCGCGTGTCCTGTCTTGGTTTGGCGCCCCACCCCCACCGGTCTAGGCCGAGTTCCAGAACAGCAGTTCTCTTCCCCGTGGCAATCATCGCCGAGACGCCAACGCCTTTCCCATCCGTCCTGTAGGCTTCAATAGCATCCGCCAAACCCTCTCCCGTGCCGCCCTCAAGCCAGTCCACCAGTTTACGCAATAGGTCGACATTCGCGACGGAGTCATGCACGCGGCCAATCACGGGTTGCGCCTCGATGTACCCCTTGTGTTCGGTCTCGGCTTCAGCACCCGTCCGGCGTGAATAGCTGAGTGTGACGGCAGAAAGGTCACCTTCGAAGAGTCTCTCGCCGTTTGCCAGAGTGAACGTGAACCTGGCGTTGCCGTGCGCGGCCTGGATACTGGCGTCGAGGCGGAGGGCGATGCGGTGCGAGGCCATACGTTTGAGATTGGCACGAATTCGGTGAGCAAAGTCCTCCTTTGCGTTCAGAACTGGGTGGCGTTGCACGATGACGGACAGGGCTTCGCGATGGGCGTCGATGGCAAATGCGTTGCGTATGGCTTCGTCTTTGAGCGTTATGACCTCTTCGGGTTCGGTATTAGTCGCTGGGATTACCGTGCAAAAACCCGGCGGGGCGCCCGAGACCTTGGCCCAGACACCGTATTCGGGCACGGCGTCGTAATACGTGGGGAGGTTCCTTGCACGGCGCTGGGCGTAGAGGGCGGCGCCTGAGGCCACTGCGGTATGGTCAGGTACATGCGTGATCACACCTGGCCACACCTGCTGAATGGCCCGTTGCGCTGCCTCGGGCCAAAGCCGTGGCACCCAGCCGTGAAGCAGGATGATTTCGCCGGCGACCGGCGTCCGGTCCCTTGGTGTAATTGTCGGCAGTGTCGACCGGAGCAAGGACCAGACGTTGGCATCCGGTGGCGTTCTCTCACCAGCATAGCGCACGACGCGAAGACCCGACATTGCGGGGACGGTGATTCGAGTGGCTTGGTCTTCCTCGACTGCCCGTTGAAGGGACGGGGCAGCCGGCCCAATCGCCAGACTCTGGCGCGTGATCCGGTTCGGTTGTGGAACGAACCCCTGGAGCCACGCGTTCCAGATCGCGAAAAGGGGGTCGCATGGTGGGCTTGGGCGCAGCGTAGAGCGGTTGTCCCATGTGCGTGACGGGTAGGATCGCACGGGGCAGAGCCATTGAGGGTCGCGGGCATGGGATCTGGTGTCGAGGCGGGTCACCTCGATGCCAGCCGATTCAAAGTCGACAATCCAGAGCGCTCCCCTATGCTGCCTTGGCGCTTGGCCGGGTTGGTGCAGCCAGTTCAGCGCCAAAGCCACGGGGCGCCAGATGAGGTAGCAGTTCCCGAAACCTGCGATAGCCAATTCTGCAAGGAGGGCATCCTGCGCATCCTCGTCCATGAGGTTGGGCGCGGCAATCGCCACCCCCTGTCTGTCGGGACCGTCCAGGCAACTGGCGACGGATTGCGCGAGCGCCCTGGAGGCTGCAATCTTTCCGCGGCGGCCGTCCGCATACGTCCAAGTGAGCGGGTGGTCACCACGAAGGAGTCGCGTCCAAGCCAATTCAATGGACAAAGTGCGTTCCGAGATCTGTGACCGAAGGGGAATCTGCGCGGTGGCGGCAAAGGGCTGCCACAGGGGTTGCTCGTCTGCATCCAGCGGCGGAACGCCTTGCGGCACGTACAGAACGTTCGGCTTCGCCGTGGGAGTGCCGACAGCCTCACTCAGCCACCGAAAGGCGCGACCACTGGCATCGAAGCCAAAGCTCATGCGAGAAGGTCCCCGAGAAGGCCCTGAAATGCATTGACGATCGCATCCGCTTCGCCTGGCGAACCCTGTGTTTCCAGCAGGCGCGTTCCTCCCTCGAGGGATGTCATGGCTGTCTGGCTCGCACCGGGCAGTTGGTCCCACGCCGCGCGGACGATAAGAGGGGTCACAATCCGCACCGGCCCAACGGTTGTGCGGCGCCGGCCAGCCTCGTCATGCCAGGTGGCTACCGCGCTGGCCAAGGTCCGTCCCCACTCCTGCCGAAGGCTCTCACTCTGCGTCAGCCAGCGCGCATCGCCGATCATGGCCCAAACGGGTAAGACCCGAACTCCAGCGACATCGGAGGGCGCTGCCGCCAAATAGAGGTCGGCGTTCAGAGCAGACAGTGGCCAAGCCGTATGCAGCACAGCGTCCACCTCTGCCGGATTGAGCAGGTGGATGGTTACGTCATGGCCGCCCGGCGCGGAAACGAGGAACGGTCCAGGGAGGGACTGAGGCTTCAGCCATGCGCCCATCTCAGGGTCCATGCGGACGCGGAATGGTCTGTAGGTCGCCCGGTATGTAATGGCATCGAGTTGCTCGACGGAATGGGCTATCCAGAGCCTCACGAGGTCGGCCCATGTCCGGCGTTGCCAACGCCAGGTCTGGTCCAGCACATCCTCCTGCCGCAGAAGCCTTTGGTAATCCCGCCAGACCTGAATGTAGCGGACGTTCTGCTGGAGAGCGTAATTCGGGGTTCGGCATGGCGTTCTGAGCGGCGTGACACTGGCGAACGGTGGTTCGTGCAAGAGCTTGTCACAAAGACGCTGGAAACTGTTCACTGTGTTGCCACGACACTCGGGGCTCGCATGACACTTTGCCAAAGTGCCGGGAATGCCCGAGTCGCACTTCCTGCAGGCAGCATCCACGTATGCGCGCGCTTGCGGGAAGGCACGCGAGCAGAGGTCGCGCACAACCCGGTTCTCCATCGTGTCGGTCGTTTCCTGCCGCACGACTGCCAGGAGGCGCTGCTTCTCCCCTGCTTTCAGGGCGGCTGTCCGGCCCGGACGGCGGGCGTAGTCCACGAGGGCCGTGACATCCATCTCCTGCATGCGGTCCATCGCCACGTCGCGATGGAACCGGCGCAACATGCGGCGTGGCCTGAACGCCAATTCGTGTAGATGGGGCGGCAAGTCCCGAGACAACTCCCAGATCAAAGCACGGGGGGCAGGACCGGCGTCAGTCGAAACGGCGAACTGCGCGAGCGCTTCAGCCAGCGGCATCTCCCAGAAGATATCTCGCTTGTCCCGCCGTTTGTCGTGGAGAATCCCAGCTATGCTCTGCAAGTAGCGAGTGAGCCACTCATGGAACACGCGTGCGGCGCCACTGCCATCGATGTCATGGCGATCCTGGTACGTCAGAAGATGATTGCCGTTGTCACCAACGGTTGGGTCCGGGTGGCGGTAAGGGAAGTCGCGCAAGCCATCCTCACGGAACGACGGTCCGGGAATTTCGACAAAGCACCATGTCCGGCGCATCCACCGGCCGATGTTCGCCTGCTGAACCTGGCATGGCGGCTCCAAGCCAGCAAGTGCGCGTACTGACAATAGGAGACCGGCGCCATTGCCGGGGCGAACTCGGTCCGGCATGGCACGTGCGCCGTCAATGGAACCGGGCCGTACGGCCCAGGGGTACTCTGCGAACCGGAACTCCATTTGCTATTCCTGCTGAAGGCGGGTCAGTCCTGCGCGGTCCAGTCAAGGCCGCGCCACAGGAAGAACCCGGACCGGTTCTGTTGCGGATCCTTGGCTTGCTGAAACGCATTGCTCAGTGCTTTGTCATCAACGCCGTTGACGATTCCGCCGACGGCGTCCAGGGCTTGGCGTTGCTGAGAGAGGTCCAGCCCCCGCAGTTTTGGCATGATCCGCATGGCGATCTGGTCGGCCAGTGGTCGCGCCGAACCGGCGGGGTTTAGCGCCGGGTCGACGGGATAGTTGGCTATGTACTGCAACATGGCCTGGAAAGTGCGGTGGGCAAAGGGGCGGCCGAGTATGTCCAACTGCGCGTTCAGCTCGCTGAGTGTCTTTCGCGCGGAGGTATGGTCCACCTCATTCACTACTCTCTGCCAGTTGACCCAGCGATCGCGGCGCAACATTGCAGACCGAGGTTGCTGCTGCGCACCTCCGTTTGTCCTCGCACGGAGTTGGAGCGGCCTGCCGAAGTGGAGGACGTTAGCGCGGTCGATGACTTTGTCGGATAGACTCTGCGTCGTCTCGTCCTCATTCATGGTCCCGACAAAGAGTGTATTGTAGTCCGCAAAGAGCCTGATCGCGGGTTCCACAAAATTATCCTTACCGGTCTTCCCCTGGTAACCGGCAAATACTTCCATGCTGACTTGGCGAAGGTGTTCCCTGTCGTCGAGGGAGCCAGCCCGTCGCATTTCCAACTTGCTCAGGAACTCGCTGAAGTAGTACTCAATCCGTGCAAGGTTCATCTCGTCGAGCAGGATCATGAGCATGTAATCCCTCAGATCGGGGGTGTCGGCGATTGCACGGATTCCCTTCGGATCTTGTCGGCCACCAAACTGGAAGAGGGCGCGGGCCATGGGGGTAGCTTCGTACCGATTCGTAACGTAGTTGAAGAAACCTAGTAGGTCCTTCGGGCTGTCCCAGCGTGGCTCGACCGCCAATGTCACAAAGTGGATGCCCATGGCCCTGGCGTACATCTCGGGCAACCGGCTCTTTCCGGTGCCGCTAACACCCGCCATCACGGTTAGGCACGAGATGTCTGACGTCTTGAGAGCGGTGTGGAATGCCAGTAGCATGCGATCGGGGATGTCGAAGCCCTTGGTCTCCTTGACATAGGCTTTCAACTGGCGCAAGGCGGTGCTCTCCTCTGCGGCCGTGTCCTGCTTTGGTTTCTCGAACGGGGGATCCTGCACGAGACTGACAAACGACGACTGGCGTAAGACGACCTCACCGCTGCGGGCTTGGCCAACGACGTCCAACAACTGCCGCAGACGCTGGATGGACTCTTCCAGCGCCTGTTTCTCCTTCTTGAGTTCACCAACCATCGATTGGTTGACTTCGGCCTCCATCCTGGCCTTTGCTGCCAATTGCTCGGTGATGGCCAAAGCCTCTTTCGCCTTGGCGAGTGCGTCCTCCATCCCTTTGGCTTTGGTCACTAGGTCCTGCATTTTCGTTTGCGCCTCGGTGGTTTGCGCGACCAGTTGGCTCAGTTGCGCTTCGGAGTCGCGAACCTTATGTGTCAGGTCCTCGAACCGGCCAGCCAATTTCCTAGTCTCCTCTGCCTGTGCCGCCCAGTTTGCCAGTTCCGCTGTGAGTTGGTCCCGCCGTTGTTCAAGACCCGCCCTTTCCTCGATGGCCGCACGCGTCTTCTCAGCCAAGTCACCAAGGGTCTTCTCCAAGGCATCCCGCTCGGCTTCCAGCGTGGGGCGTCCGTCGAGGAAAGCCTTCGCGGATGAGGCGCGACGAAGCGTTTCATTGGCGTCCGCCAACGCAGCACTCAGGGCGTCGATCTGTGCCTGTGCGGTAACGACCTGCTGACGCAATCCCTCCAGTGTCCTGGCATCACGCCGCATCGTTTCCCATTCGGCTATCTTCCAGAACTCTCGCCGGTGGAAGAGAAAGGCGTAGCCCGCGACCAGCACACTGAGCATGGTGGCGACGAAGGCTGTCGAGTAGAGAAGCACTTCGAATGTCATATCTGGTACTCCTGATCCGGTTCCTGCCTGTGCGCCTACCGTTTGGAGGAGGCGGCGTTAGTCGTGCCAGCATGGGCCGCCGAAGCGTCTGCGCGCAAGCGCGCCAGTATCGACTGGAGCGTCTCAATGGACTTGGCAAGTTCTCCCTCGCGGGCGCGCATGTCAGCAAGTCGGACGAGTGCATTGCTTGCACCGACCGTGGCTTGCGCGGCTTGAACTGCGGCGTCGCGTTCGTCCCGCAAACGTCTGGTTAACGCCGTGAACGTAGCCTCCATGGTTGCGTTTTCGGTGCGCTTCTCGGAAAGGTTCTTTTCTGTTGCTGCGAGGTCACCGCGAACCTGATCAAGGCGGCGCTGAAGGTCATCGCGTTGCTTGGTCAACGACGTAGCGTCGGCCTGCGTCCTCGCCAGTTCGGTCTTGGCGGTGGTCAGAAGGGGCTCGGTCTTCTTCATCTCATCGCGTAGGAGTGCAAGTGTCCGATAACCTTCCTCGACCTGCATCTGGCTCTTGGCACGTTCTCCCTCCAACTGCGCCAATCGTTGTTGGAGTGACGTTACCCTTTGGTCATTGCTGGCAATGGCCACGGCACCAGCAGCAAGATGCTTCTCCATCTCAGTGGTCCGGGCAAGGGTATTGCTCCGAGTGACATCCGCAACGGCCAATCGTTGAAGGACATCGGCGAGTTCGCGCGAGGCGCGTTGCCAGTCCGTCTGGGCATTCGCGGTGCGCGTTACCAGGGAATCAATCGTCTTACGGTTCTCGTCAATCACGGCAGTCTGGGCAACTATCTGAACATCCAAACCGGTCTTTGCGTGACGTAAGCGTTGGCACTGATCGTCCAGTGCAGTCGCTGCGAGTCGGAGGTCGTTGGTCTGCGAGGCAAGTGTCGTTACCACGTTCCAGAGATCATTCGTGGCGGACTCCGCTCTGCGTTGCCCAGCCTCCGCCGCGTCGCGGTCGATCTGGGCTTGGTGCAGAGCCTTCGCCACGGCATCGCCCTCAGTCTTCAAGGCCGCCAGTTCGGCAGCGGTAGCAGCGAGGTCAGTCTGCAGCTGAGCCGCGCGCACCTCGTTAGTGGCGCATTCCATTCTCAACATGGCCGCTCTTGCAGTGAGTGCGGTGTGTTCATCGGACAATGTAGCCCACTCAGCCTTCTCCCTGAGAAGACTTAGGTGCCCCCTCAGGCCGAAAACCTGAACCACGAAGACACCGAACGCGATCAAGACCAGCAGAGCCAACCACGCTACGCCGGGCGGATGGAACCGTTTGTTGCCTTCGCCGTCTGATTCCACGTCTGTTCTGGGTGCCGCGAGGTTCTCTTGGTGGTCACTATCTTCCGAACTCATGCTAGCCTCCGTTGATCATCGACTTCCACAGCGCGCACACTTCTTCGACGCAGCCGTCCATGTTCTCGCGCAGTTGATACACCCAGAATCGTTTGATGCGCCAGCCTTGGGCGATGAGGGTGAGATCGCGTTCGATATCCGAGACTTTGCGCATGCCACTGGCGTCCCGGTGGCATTCGCCATCTACCTCGATGTCGAGTTTGCCTTTCTGCGATACAAGACCAATGTCAAGAAAACGACCGCATGTGGCGTACTGTTGGATAACAGGAATCCCCCTATCCCAAAGCAGTTGAGCAAACTGGGGTTCCCAGATCGGGCCGATCAAACCGGCATCACCCATGATCGGCGGGGATTCGTGTGCAAGTCGGTGCGTGACGGGGTCAGGAGGTTCGGGCTGGGGGGGCGGCCTCGTCTGCGGCCAAAAGCGCTGCCAAGTGCTTGCGGCCTGGTTCGCCGGCAGTCCACTCCCGTAGCCACTGTCTCGGGCCGAAGACGTGCAGGACTTTTCGTGCGCGACTCACCGCGACGTTGAAACGGTTTGGATCGTCCTCGTAGAACCAAAGGGCACCCTTTGGCATGTCCGGCCCACCGACGAGGCTGAAGAGCATGAGATCGCGTTCGCCGCCCTGAAATCCGTCGGCGGTGTCAACGCGCAGATCCCATGCGGCAGGCAAGAGGTTTCGTTTCCCCGTCTGCTCGATGGCATCTGCGATTCGGCGTGCCTGTTCGCGGAATGGCGTCACAACACCAACGGTGCCGCAGAAACCCCCGTCGGCAAGGCGGAAGAGTTCCGCGACAATCAGCCGTGCCTGTTCCGGGCTCCAGGCTCCCCCGCCCTTCGCGGCGCACCCATCCGGGTTGCAGTCGGTCCAGCGGATGCCATGGGGTCCGGCTATGCCGTCGCATCTGTTTGGCGTCGTGAGGACGATCAGGCGTTCGCGATAGAACTGGGTGTTGAAGTAGGTTGCTATCTCCGGATCGCATCGGAAGTGCTCCCGCAAGCCGATCGGTCCGCGAGCCGGCAACGCACGCGATGTTGACGCGAGTTCATAGAACGAGCGATCGCGGTACCTAAAACGATCGAACGGGTCCGGATTGGAGGTGCCGGATCTGTGGCGAAGCCGGTCTTCGTCGGCTGGTTTGAGGCGGGAAACGAAGCGCAGTTGCTGAGGATCGCCGACCGCGAGCAGGCGCCGACACCGGAAAAGGAGTGGCACCACGGAGGCAATGTCACACTGGCTTGCTTCGTCCACGACCAGGAGGTCAAACATGCCCGCGCGCAGTGGCAGATGGCGCCCAACGGACAGCGTTGTTGTGGCCCAGAGTGGCAGATGCTTCGTCAGGTATCGGTAGTGTTCCGGAGAAAGCCGGTTCGAGCGGCTATCCCCTCCGCCGCGTGCATCTTGGGCGACGGTGGCGCGCAATTGGTCCATGGCTTCGCGTTCAGCCGGCGTGTCAAAATCACAGCCCCGAGAGCGGGCGATTTCGCAGAGGCACTGTTTCGCGGCCACCTGGGATGCCTGGCGTCGCTTGTGAAGCGTTTCCTCGATGGCAGGAAGAGTTGGCGTTCCCTCCCACCTCCGCCTCATTTCGGCCAGCCTGCGGCCTTTCTGCACGACCTGTGCAGCCGCGCCCCAGTCGTCCATTCGATCTCGGACCTCGTCCAGCCGTTTGAGGAAGTTCCAGACAGTCCGCTGGCGCAGTTTCGTGTCATTGTCGAACGCCAGAGCTAAGGCGTACGTCGTTCCGCGCAAGTGGGCCAGGAGGGGGCGCAGTGTGAGCCACCGCAGTAGTACGGCGGGATGGGCCAACCATGGCGACGCAGGCAACGGCGCAAGGCGGGCGAGAATCCTGCGCGCAGCGGCAATGGCATTCTCGGGAGGGAGGTCCGGGGGGGCGTCCAGGAACCTCGCGTAGGGCGTGTTGCGGAGCGTCTCCAGTTCCTGAGAGAGAGACTCAATCTCGCCGAACACTGCCTGTGCATCGCTGAATGCGTTCTTTGCTTCGGCCACTTCCTGCAGTTTGTGAGCAACTGTGTTCCGCTTTCCGGCCACATTTCGGGCGCTTTCGGGGTCGGCGGGTGCGGCGAAGAGGTCGCGCAGGGCATCAACAATTGGGTGACGACTTGCGTCGGGGTCCGGGGAACTCAGTCGAACAACCAAGGAG
>JAQULY010000123.1 GCA_028718445.1 Kiritimatiellia bacterium | reverse complement strand
CAAGATGCCGGTCGCGGCGGCCATCGGTTCCGAAGTCGAAAGACACGAACGGCAGGATCGTGCTGTCGAACCGCCGCTCATCGCGCTGGGTAAGGTTCCGCTCGAACCGGTTGAGATCCTGTATCAGCTTCGCGGTGATCTGGTCCGGCAGACGCCAGTAAGCCCAGTTTGCCTCCTCTTCCGGGGCGAGCGCCAGGACTGGTGCCAGAACGAATTCCCGAAGGCGCCCGGGCGTGAGGGTTTCCGTGAAAAAGTCCGTGATGACGAAGACCGAGCCATCCGGATGCATCTCGTATTGCAGTGAGAGGCGATATCCCTCCAACGGCCGGCCGCAGGCGTCGGCCCACGGAATGTCGTGAAACGACACGCGGATTCCGTCCTCGAAACCCGCGACGTCCGGGCTGAACTGCCGCAGGCATGGCCGGACCACGCCCCGGGTCACGTGGCGGGCGCTCAGGATGGGCGCGGTGGCCGAGAACGGCGCATGCCTCTCTCCCGGGAAACGGATCAAGCTGGGCAAGCCGGCCGTCTCCCGGCTCAGTTCGTAGTGGACCAGCCCGTTCTCGACTCGAAGTGTCTTATCCGTCTGCTCGACTTTAAGTCTGCTACTCATCGTTTTCTGATCTCTCATGACAATCTCCTAACGCGGGCTGAGCCCGCCATCCAACTTAACAGGACAATGTTCCACGAATCGCGGCGCGAGTCCGCGTCATGCGTATAGTCCCGGATTGGCTTCCGCATGTCGGCCGAGTCCGTCCATAATGGCCCGGCAACTGTTCAAGCCGCGCCACGGCGGCATATCTTCCGTAATGCCCACGATCAAGCCATCCACCGATCGCAGTTCGTCCAGCAGCCCGATCGTATCCTGCTCAACCGCATGGTCATCCTTGAGGTGCACAGATGACGGGAAGTTCAACCACAAAGCCTTGTCGGGCCAGGCAGCGCGCGCCGCTCCAAGAGTCATGTCCGTATCCGGAGCCGGAGTAAACGCCTCGATGTAGTCCAGGTCCGTCCGGGCGATCAGCGGCGCCAACGCCCTGCAATTGCCGTCGTAGTGGCAGCCGATGAGCTTCCCGTGTTTGTGCATGATCTCGGCGGCTTCCTGGTAGTGCGGAAGGTAATACTTCTCGAACAATTCCGGCCCCGTGATCGCCGCCACGACGTTGCCGCCATAGTTCGAGTGCAACGCGGGTGACCGGGCAACCAGCGGATACATCTGCCGACGCTTCTCGACAAGCGCGTCGTAAAGTTTCAGAACCTCGTCCTGGCGGTCCATCCATTCAAGACAGAACGTGGTCATGTCCATGTAGATTCCGGATATGAGCGCCTGGAGCGGCTCAAGGCCAAAACCGGACCGGCAGATGGCATCCCCGCCCCATGTCCTTTCAGCCTCGGTGAACGCCTCGTAGTCGGGAGAATATGTCTCGTCCTCGATCAGGAAGCGCAGCGCTTTGTAGTCCTCCGGACCTTTGAACATCTTCTCGCGCCCCCAGACCGTGACGCCGTCCGCCTCACCAAGCGTGGAGAGCGTTCCAACCGGCGTCTCGTAAACCGTGCGGGTCATCTGGCGGCTATTCTCCCAATACACCTCCTGGCGTGTTTTCACGTTGGGCGTGTGAACGGCGACCACGGGGCGGCGATCCACGATGCACATCCCGCGATTGCGCAGTTCCCGCTCGGTGGCGGACCGCTTGATCGCGTACTCGTAGATCGTGAAAGGTACCCGGTCGCCATGTCCGCCGCGCAATGCCCGCTCGACGCTTTCCCGCTGAGTAAGCGACCGGCTCGATTGCCTGATTACCATATGCGTCCCTTGCAGATCAACAAACGAACCTCTCCTACGGTTCGACCAGACCCAACACGCGTGTTTCCTGAACCGGCAGGTCGAGCGTCAACATACTGGTCCCGTCCGCCAGCTCCGCTCCCGTCACCAAGTCTTGAACGCGCGCTTCGTCGGGCAATCGCGCCTCGATTCTGCCGCCGGCCACGCCGTGCAGGACCAGCAGGTTCCCGTCCGTGGCGGCCACATTACCCGGGGCGGATAGCAGCGTAAAGGCACCGGCGTCCCGGGCGATGGCGTGCAGCATGTCGGGGCCGAGTCCACCAGGGCGGCCGATGTAAACTGATGTCCAGTTCTTCAATCGCCTGATGGCGATGGCCGTTTCACCGCCGGCCGCATAGTGTGCCAGGGGCATGGCCGCCGCATCGTCCACGTAAAACTTCACGCCCGACTGCGGTGGCAAATCGCCGCCTTGGCAGGGCAACAGGTTCCGGAAGCCGTCCGGCGGGTCGGCGACCGTCTGTGTCGCCAGAGCATGGCTCCCCTCCGCCTTGCGAATCGTCATGCCCACCAGCCGCGAGACGTTCGCGGGATCGCGGGTGCGCTCGTCCAGGTAGCCGGCGGCGTGCATCCAGACCAGCGTTTTACCGCGCCGCTTCAGACGGCGGTCAATGAACCGGCGTTGCTCGGAATCCACCAGGTAGGCGTTCAGGAACACATAGACCTTGTAGTCGGGCAGGCGGCGCTCCATGAGGTCGTCCATGGCGTAGAGATCGAACGGCACGCCGCTCAGGAACAGCGCCGACCGCTCCCGGCTGGTGGATGGGAAATGGATCGAGTCGGCGGCGTAGAGGCCCACGGCCGCGCCGGAGGCTTCGTCGGCGAACACCGCCACTTCAGGCTGAAAGCGCTTGCTCCTGTGGCGCAGTGCCCAGTCGGCAATGCCGACCGACTCCTTGACGCCGGTAATCGCGTATGGCGCATGGAAGCCGTTGGCCAGCGAGTAATACCAGACCGACATCCCATAGGCGGTGGCCAGTCCGGTTTCGCGCCGGTTCACGGAGTTGAAATCCTGAGGGGTGTTCAGGTGCCCGGTGACGTTGTAGTCATACTCGGCATCCCCGGCGGCGGATGTTTCGGTACGCAGATCCAGCTCGGTCAGGAACAGTTTGTTGTGCAGCCGGAGCGAGCTCAGGCAGCCGCCGATCCCCCCAACCCAGCCCGGCCGGCGGAAGGGGCCATAGTCGAGTGGAGACGCGAAGATGTCCAGGGCCGGGCTCCGGCGGCGACGCGCCTCGTACCAGTGGTTGTTGCGCCGTCCATAGAAGGCGTCCTCGTAGTACGACAGACAAACCACCGGCTTGCCGGCCGCGCGCTTGATCGCCTCGCCCAGTATCGTGAGGGTGCGGCACTTCTCGTCGCTGTCGAACGTGAAGTAATCCATCGCCGGGCGGTCGCGGACGGGGTCGAGGAATGGGTCCGCACCGGCGCGCGACTGGATCGACGGGACGGACGCAGTGGCGAGGGCGGCGTCGGGGCGGCCCCAGGCGGCGCGCAGGGCGTCGTCCGAACCGTACTTCTCGGTCAGCCAACGGCGAAAGGCAGCGGTGCCGGCGGGACTGTAGTCGGCCGCGTTTGCTCCGTAGCCCCAGTTGCCCCACTGCCCATCATGGCCGCCGAAAAGGGCGACGCCAACCAGGGCCTTGTAATAGGGCATTGTTCGCGCATGCGCCAACCAGGCCTCGCTGGCGGCGGCCATTTCACGGCGATACACGTCGCTGAAAAGCGAGTGGCCGAAGAATTCCTTTTCCCGGTCCTCGATCGTGTTGCGGCTGGCGTAGTAGTGGCAAAAGCGCACCACGGCCCGCTCGCCCTTCTCGTTCTGCGCCACTTCATCCGGATACCGCTCGCCCCAGGACTGGTAGGGCAACAAAACGAGGCCCGCGACGAGACAGGTGTCGGGCGCGGCCCGCAGTACCCGCTCGCACTTTTCGTCGCCCGCCGTGAAATCGTATTCCCCGGGCCCAGTCCACATGCCCGGTCGGATGTTGATGCCTTTCTCGCCCCAGGAGTACGGGCCGAGAGTCAACGGCACGACCTGGAACTTGACGCCGGCCTGATCGAAGAGACTGTAGGGCACGTCCGGCGTGTACGTTTCGTGGATGATGGGAACCACCGGCTTGCCGTTCAGCGCGATGGTCAGACGGCTTCCGACGCGTTTGAGCCGAGCCTCGGCGTTCGGCCGGGCTGCGAGGCGCTGTAGCATGGTCTCCCGCGGCAGGAGCGGATCCTCGGGCGGGGGGATGAGCGGCCGGCCTTCAGGGGCCGCCGGCGCCACCGTCAGGCGGTGCACGGAGATGGCCGCCGGATTGCCTTGCCACACCAGCACGGCGCGAATAGCTTTCGTCTCGGCGGCGGTCGTAAAGGAGGCATAGCGCGGGATCGTCTCGTCCGGACGGCAGGGCAGCAGCACGGCGAACTCGTCAGGGCTCGTGTGCCGCGCCTCGGGGGCCTTCGCCGCCGGTTGCGAGTACTCGTAGACGTTCAGCGAGAGAAACGAACCGTAGTTCCACGCTTCCGTGCGGAGGAGCACGGTGACCCGGTAGCGCGTGGCGGGTGCCACCGGCACGTAGCCGGTCCCGATTTCCGCAAACCCGAGCCCATTCTTACGTTCCGCCAGGAGGCTTTCGCCTTTCGACGACTCCGCCGGGACAATCTGCAACGCGACGTCGGCGCCGCCATGCCCCGCCACGGCCAGGCTTCCAAGCGACACCTCGACCGCGGACGGGACGGCTGACAAGTTGGTCGTGGAAGTCATGTCCTCGCCTCCTTTGCTCACCTGACAGAGGGTGATAACTAACAGGCACATTTCGACGCACGCGAGGCGCTTCATGGGTTGGATCCTTTCCGGGCGACCGATCCATGTCGGTGCAGCAACTGGCCCATCCGTCGGCGTAACAAGTCGAGTCGCTTCGGATCGCGTGTGTGAGTCGTCCAGCCCGGCACCGCCGTGCGAACCATGTCGCCGATGATTCGGGCTGCCTGGAGATTGCCGCTATCGGCCAGCATCTTCGTCAGGCGCAGATACTCGTGGTCTTCCAGCGATTTCCTGATGATCTCCCAGCGGATGGAGCCCGACAACGCGTCGCCCATGTACGTGTCGCGGGGCGGATAGACCACGCAGGCATCGCCCGGCGGGTAGCGATGTATCGTCGTGTCGTCCCAAGGGTTGTATACATCCTTCTCGATGCCGGTCCAGTAGTTGTATCCCCAATGGAGCAACCCCGGAATGCCATGCTTGAAGCACAGCCACGGAATGATGCGGAGGCGGACGAGCGGATACTGGATGAAGCGATTCGGCCAGCGTCCCTGCGGTCCGCAGCAGTAATAGGTCCAGACATCGCCCGGCGCGCGGCCCGACTTGGCCACGACGTCTTCATACACGCTCTCCAGGGGCACGGGGCAGTCGATGAGCTTCGCGTATTCCGGGTGAGCCATGGCGTCCATGAGCTTGATGCCGGGAGCAACCGCCCGGACCAGCTCGGTCAAATGCCGATAGCGCTCGAACTGATCGGGGCCCGGCTCGTCCGAGATGTGCTGGAGATACCGCTCCCGCCACCCGCGCCGGCCCAGATGTTGCCACAAGGCGCCCATGAACTGCCGCAGGAAATCCTCGTACTTTGGGTCCTGAGCCGACCATGCCATCTTCCGGGAGACCCCGTGACGGTCGGTGAGCCAGAAGCGCGCCCCGTCCCGGCTTTTGAACGCCACGTGCCCTCCCTCCAGCAGACGGAAGCCACGCCGGAAGAAGAGATTGGCCCACCGGTCCAGGCGCCGGAAGTCGAACGTGTACCGCCGGCCCTCCTGCCGCACCCCCACCATCTGATCGGTCGTGGGCGGACTCTGGTGGTCCTGTCCCCGCACGGATGCCATCTGGTCGGCGAAGGCATCGGGATCGAAAAACGTCGTGAGCACGCAGTTCTGACGGTGCGCCGCCATGTCATCGGCAAAACGCGCCATCAGCTTCCAGAAGGCCGGCGACCACATCGGGGTCTTGAACCAGCGGGCAGCAAGGCCCGGGAAAAACCAGTTGGTCGTCAGCAGCGAAGCGACACGCGGTATTTCAAAGTCCCACACCCGCAAGGAGACAGCGACGCTGCCCACGCATCCCGCGGCGAGCTTGCGATCCCGGTCCGCTTCCTTCTCCGGAAAGGCAAACTCCGAGGCGCTGACCGTCACCGTACCGCGGTACACGCCGGGCCGGGCATTGCGGGGCACCCGGATGCGCACCCAGATGGAACGCGTCATGGGGTTCGGAAAGGATGCCAGCGCACGCCAGTCCTCCACCAGGGGATCCGGGAAAAACGCGGGCGCCGGCCGCTCCGTATCACCCGGCGCCTGCGGCGGGAGGATGGCCCACTTGACAGGCACCAGTTCCGGGTAGAGCAAGTCCACGCCGGACGCCGGAAGACTGATGCCGCCCGGCCCGCGCAAATCGCTTGCTTTGGCGACGATGTACTTGCTCCACTCGGTCCGGTCAGGGTCCGTGCGAACACCGATCTGAAAGCACTCCGTCTCGCCTCGCGCGGCGAAAAGCTCGATGCGGCGGGCCGGGCCGTGCGGCACCGGATCGTCCGCAAAAATTCTGCGCATCGGCCCCTGCGCCCAGATGCTCGTGCCGGAACGGTTGCGCGTTCGACTCATGGCGTGAAGTTCTCCAGGTGGCGGACCATGTTTGAGATGCGGAACTCGTCGATGACGCATTCGGGGTTCTGCTCGCCGCTGCCGCTCCACAGCCCCCCGATCACGAACAGATCCTGCAGCACGCCTCGATCGCCGCCATACAGACCGCCCTTCAACGCGGCTGTTCCGGCCTTTACCCCGTCCACGAACAGAACGGTCTCCGCGTTGTCCCACGTGATGGCCACATGATGCCACTCGTCCGCGCTCCAATTGTCGGCAGGCGTGACGATGGTCACCATGTTGGTGCGGTCATGGGCGTAGTAGTTGAGTTGTTTCCGTATGGCGCCTGAGTTCTTGTCGAGGTAGTGCGTCATCACCAGACAGAGCCGTTTCAGGTTCTTGTTCTCGTCTAGTGATTTGCTGGGCAGATCGAGGAAATAGTAGAGCGAAAGGGGCTTTTCCGCGGTGGGTTTCCGCGCGAAGTCCAGCTTGATCCATAACTCGATCGTGCCCTGTCCCAGATCCACATTCCCATCCGCGCCGTAACCAGGTTGCAGGAACGGCGCGGACACGCCGTTAGGGCCGGCGATCAGTCCGGTCCGGCAAACGAGCGCTTCACCGAACCGACCGCCGCGCTTTGCCGTGATACCGGCATGCCCATGGAGAGGGGCCGCCGCGCCCTTCGCGGTATCGGCGGCGAGATCGCGGTCGAAATGAGCCAGGAACAGCGTCTGATCGTCGACGACAAACGCTCGCGGCATGACGGGCGCGTAGGCGGACTCATCGTCGTCCACGACGCGGCCGACAATGCCGGCCTTCTTGCGCATTTCGCGTGTTGCCACGGACTGCGGCTCCACGCCCAACCCCGGGACGCCGGGCACGGTAAGACCACCGTAATAGACGTACTTCTTGTCCCAGATGCGCAACAGCCGGTCAACCATGGCGCGCCGTTCCAACCCGTCTTTCGCGTAGACGACCAGAACGTTATCGCCGATCAACTTGATGGCCCCACCGGGGCGCGTGGCCAGCGCGGTGCCGGCTCCCGCCTCGATCGCGTTGAGGTCCGGCAGGATTTCATCGCCGCCGATGACGATGAGGTTGCTTCTCTCAGTCAGATTCGTGAACGTCGATATGGGAATGCCGATAGCGAAGTTCTCCACCGCGCGGCAATAGACTTTAAAGTAGTCCTGGATCCACCAGCCGATCTCCTTGTCATATTCGGTGGCCTGGCTGCCCAACGCCACCTTGCAGACCGGCTGTTTCGCGACGCTGTAAATCGGCAGATCGAGGATTTGCTTTTCAGGAGACAGCACATGCTTCGAGTTGAATCGTATCTCGATGGTTGTCTGTCGCGCGGGCTTTATGGCGAATGCCACCACATCGGCAGCCGCCTTGAACCTCACTGGTTTGCCGTCCTGCGTGACCGCCACCGGGGTCATGTCGCGCGGAACCCGCGCGGTAGCGCCGCCCGGGGCCGTGAGATCCCTGAGAACAGCCTTGACGAGACTCTGATCGCAGGTGGTCCGCTCGCTGACGATGGCGCGGAACTCGCCTTTGGTCTTGAGTGCCAGGGCGCACTTGAAGATGACGTATTCCTTGGGCTCGATGCCGTAGTCCAGCAGCGTGTGCCGCGGGGTGACCGTATTGGCGGTCTCCTGGCCGTCGAATGTCGTGAACACATACTTGGCATCGCCCAGATAGCGGCTATCGACGATCGCTTGTCCCTGCTTTGCGTCCGTGCTTGGATTCCCGAGGAACAAATAGGTGTCAGGCCCCGTGCCGTAACGCGCCAGCCAGAGCCCGGACCCGGCGCGACACGCCGGCACGGCCTGCCACCCGGCCCGGCTCAGCTCAAGTTGCGCCGGCATGCTCCGCAGGATGTGCTTCGAGCCGACGGCGAGATCGGCGGAATAGAAGAAGTTGTTCTTGAAGCCCAGCAGTACGTATGACTTGAACAGCGCCCGATAGACGTCGCGAATCTGCGCGGGCGTCATGGTCTTCCAGTCGACCTGCTCGCCAATCTGATCCGTGTAATAGTTGATCTGGTAGAGGCATCTCGGTTTGCGCCCCATGAGTAACTGACCGGCTTCCGCGGCCTTCGGATTGGTCAGGTAGTTCATCGCGCTGCACTCGCCAATCGCCGTATCGGTGCGGAAAGCCGTGAGGTAGTGCGCATCGCCGCCATTGGCGACAATCGCCATGGTCCGCTCGCCCTTCTTTAGGCCGTGCATGGCATCGAACCATCTGGCCTGGCCGATGCCCTCCGACACGAACACGCCGGTCTTGTCGTAGGCGCGCCCCGGAGACTGGTTCAGACCGTCGCCGCGGTGGCACTCTTCTCCGCCGGCACAGTCAATCGAGAATCCCCCAAGACCGCGCAAGGGCTCCTGAAGCAGAGTCCTCTGATCGGCTAGCGTGGCCTCCGCGAACTTGTTGCCCCACATGTACATCCGGACACTGCACAGGAAGCCATGCACCCACGGATCCAGGCGGTCACACCCATTCGGGTCGTGAATCCTGGAACCCGCATAGACCTCATTCGCCAACCTTTCCTCGGCCCAGTTGATGGCGTAGAACATGGGCAGCACGTTGTACTTGTCGGCCCGCGCAAAACCGGGCGGCCGCAGCTTCTCCCGGAAGTCCTTGGCCGTGCCTTTGAAATTCGGGTTCTCGTCCGCGACCGTGTTGCCCCAGTTCCAGAACGCCTCCCGGCCGAGAATGTCGCCTGAGCGTTTGAACGGAGCGTACATCCAGTTCCAGGTGACGAAACTGCGCCGCAGCAGTTCACGCTGAGGCTGCTGGTCGTAGTCGGCGACAAACCCCCAGCAGTCGTAGCCGGACGCACAGTTGCCGTAGACCGCACGCGGGTCAATTCCAGGCGCGGGCGCAAACAGATCGGGGAAGGCACGATGGTAGACGTCAACGGCGTTCAGATAGCCGTAGTCATTGGGGAAAGCGTAGGCGATGAACTCAACGGCGTCTTCCTGGCCCGGGTCGAGCACCAGCTTGGCCGCCCAATGGAACCGGTTGCGGTCCTTCGTATCTATGCCCGTGTCCAGCCAAGAGCACAACTGATGCCCCTCGATACCAAGCGCCACGCCAGAGGCCGGTCCATAGACACAGGACATCGGAAAGCCGGTCATGATTCTCTTTGTGTGTTCCAGGCCGGCGATATCGGTGAACTCATTGTAGCCGTCCCAGTACGCGGCCGTGGTCTTGGCGATGACCGGCAGCGAAAAGGAGACGTACAGCCACTGCTGCGTGTTCGATTCGTTCCGACAGGTGGCTTTGAATGACAGGACGTCGTTCAGGGGGGCGGCGCGCAACCTGACGGTGAGGCCCTTCGCCGCATCCCGCCCGGTGAAGGTCACCGCCCCTCTGCGAACCGCCGGTTTCGTCCAGGCGATGCTATAAGGCGTGTTTCCGCTCGACCGGCCATCCAGGATCGCCAGGCCTTCCTTCGCCCCGGTAACCGCGGTCTGGCCGATGTCATCCTGCAACGCGACGAGGCTGCCATCCGGGGCCAGTGTCGCGGTGAGATGCCCGCCGCACACCTCGAAGCGGTCGGCGCCGCGGACCGCCAGCGCTGGGATCAGGAACATTGCTATCGCAACCGCAGACTGTCTCATCCTTTGTCCCCCGATTCAGTCGATGATGACTCTCACGCCCAGCACGCTGGCGGTTTCGATCTCGTTACCGGCACCGTCTCGCAGGATGCACCGCAAGCCGTAGGTCCCAGGAGGCGCACGCAGCCCGTCGGTCCTGAACGTCAACGTGACCGTACGCATCGGCCCAAGATCCACGCGCTGCGCGCCCCACACCGCGACGACCTCTCCCGCGTCGTCCGTAAGGGCAAACCCCAGGTTCAGACCGGAACGGATCGCAGGTGCACCGGCTTCGACTACGAGGGTGTCCGTCTTGACGTGGATGGTCTTGTCACGCACATGCAGGCACAGGTTGCTGCTTGCGTAGGAAATGCCGCTGAACCCGAGCGCCTGGAACATGGCCAGATTGAACGTGGCCGCCTCGTCGGGCGCCAACGCTCTCGCCGAGTAGACGCTCTCCGAGGTGAGGAGCGAGGTCGGGTTGCCAAGTTCCATATGTTCCTGGCCCTTCCAGAAATCGAAGTACCCGTCGTCCCCGATCTGCGCGATCGGGATGAGCTCGCCGTACACGGCCTGTGCTGACGTACTCACAACGGCTTTCCATCCCTGCTTGGGGAGGAACGACACCGAGGCCGACGGCGCGGCCGTGTTCGTGACTGCGGCGACGGCATCTTCCAGGGAATCCAGGTTGGCCTTGTTACGAGTGGAAACACGGTGCGCGCCTACCGGCACGCAGAAGACCTCACGGTTGTCGATGCGGCCGGCCGGCGCGATCAGCGTGTGGGCCCAGTAGGAGTAGGTCATCGGCTCCGCGCTGACGTTGCGGACCACCACGCGAATGTCCACCAGCGTGCTACCCTCATGGATGGTCATGGACCGCTCCAGTTGGACGCTGGAGATTGAGGATGCGACGATGGAGACATGCTCCGGCGATTCCGCCACCACGCGGCAGACATACGCACGCTCCGCCTTCAGGACTCCCGTCTCCAGGCACCAGTCCTTGTAACCGCCGTAGTTGGAGTCCACGATCGCGACGTCCTTGGTGAGAGCGAAACGCGCGTTCCGGATCGGCGTGATCACGTTGAAACCAGGCTGTTTCAGGCAGTATTCGGCGATGCTGCCGTTCGAGTCGGGAAGTACAGTGACACGGATGAGATCGTTCTCCATCACCAGCGACGGCTGGCGCTCCCAAGTGGAGGCATAGACACGGCAGGAGGCCACCGCGGACCAGGGCAGGCACAGGACCGCTACCATCAACCACTGCAACCCTGCCCTATTCATGCGTCTCCCCGGCCTTGGTCTCGATCAGGAGAATCCGGTAGCGCTCATCGAGAATGTCGAGCGAGACCCGTCCGTTCTCCATCGGCACGGACTGTTTCAGGATCTGGTCGCAGGCAGAAACGGGCTGGCTGAAACCCATGCCGGCCAGATCGAGGGAAGCGTGCGCCGTGACCGGTTGGGGCTCGATATTGGAGAAAACGACCAGCGCCCGCCGGCCGCGATGCAGGTAGAAGCTGGCTTTCACCTGTGCGGGCTCCACCCGCAGCAATTCCGCCGACTTCCAGTACGGCCACCACTCCGCGTCCGCCGGCCGGAAAAGCCGGAATGTATCGACCAGCGTCATCACCGGCGCGGGTTGTTTGTCGTAGTGCGATACGTTCACACTCCAGGGCGCTATGTGCCCGCCGTAGAAGTTCAGGAACTGTCCGAACAGGAGGGTGACGGCAAGGGCCTGGTTCTCTTTGACGGGGCGGTTCCACCAGTCGTACCAGAGCGTGTGGTAGCCGATGCCGTAGGGCCGCTGATAGGCTTTGACGAAATATTCGTCGAGCGGCCAACAGTTCTTGAGCAGTTCCTGGCTCGGCGCCGCTTCGCCGCCGCAGGCGAAATCCGCGAAGGACAGCACGGCCATGTTGGGAATGCACCCGGACGTATGGATGTACACGATGCCATCGCGTCGTTCCGTCAGGTGCATCAGCGCGTACATCCTGCGCGTCCAGTCACGCATGGCGAAAATCGGCCACTTGCCGTGCCTGCGTCCCTGCTCGTCCACGTACCCTTCGTCCATCAGGGGATCATAGAGAGGGCCGATCGTCGGGAAACCGTCGAGATAAATGCCGTCAATACCGAAAGTGCGGATCGTGCGCCGGAGGCCCGCCATGAAGAAATCCGCCATCGGTCCCTCATGATTGTACTGGTAGGTCTGGGGAAAACAGGGCGTGAGCGGACGCTTGACCATCTCACCGCCGAAATCGGCGTTTTCCACGCCGTTTACGTCATAGCCCCACAGGCCGTACAGCAGGATTTTCACGCCGTGGCGGTGAGCCAGGTCCGTGACCTGCTTGATGAACTTCCGGTTATGATCGCGAACC